>QWPU01000035.1 GCA_003671065.1 Planctomycetota bacterium
TGAAATGGTCGTCGGTGCCGCACTCAAACCCGATCTCGGGCGCGTGAGTTTGCGACGCATTCCCAACAACCCAGGCGTGCAAGGCATTCTGTTCGAGGCAGTTGCCAAAGCGGGCATTCTCGTTGACGACATCGTGCAAACCGAGTTCGGCGAAATTGCGTCGATTTCATTTACGGTTGACCATAGCGAACTCGCCGATGTGAAGATCGCGGCGTCGCAAGTCCTCGATCGCTTCGGCACAGGCGAATTGGCGATTGAAATCGGACTCGCGAAAGTCTCGGTCGTCGGCACGGGCATGAAGAGTCATGTGGGTGTGGCGAGCCGAATGTTTACCGCGCTTGGCAACGCTGATATCTCGATTCACAACATCACGACCAGCGAAATCAAGATCTCGTGCATCGTCGCCAAGGAGAACGGCGTGCGAGCGCTTGCGATTGTGCACGAGGCTTTCGGACTGGAGAAACTGAAGGCCGCGCAAGCAGGCGGCACGGCGGGATAAATTGCGAAAGGGACGGCGAGGGGGACGGCGAGGTGGACGGCGAGGGGGGAGACTTCTTTGAAGTCTGCAGCCGTTTTCCCTTGGAAATTGCAATCCTGCGATTACAGTTGAACCACGAGCACCGTTGGCTCGACCCCTGAGTACACCGCAGACAAAACGATGGAACCCCGCAGCGAGCAACATCTCGCCACCGATTATCTCTTCGGAACAACTGACGCGAATGCACGCGTGGTACCTCCACGGATTCCAGGCGTGCGACTCGATCGTCTTATTGGTGAAGGCGCATTTGGCGTGGTGTGGCAAGGCGAGCAACTCGAGCCGGTGCAGCGGATCGTCGCCGTCAAGATCCTGCGCACGGCCGCGCTCAATGCGAATGCGTTGCGTCGCTTTGAAGCCGAGAAGATCGCGCTCGCGCGGCTTGAACATCCGCACATCGCACACATTCTCGATGCGGGCACAACGACTGATGGCGCGCCGTATCTCGTAATGGAGTTTGTTGACGGCATCGCGTTTGATGTGTGGTGCCATCGCAACCGTGAGTCAATCGAAGAACGCATGCGCATGTGCGTGCTGATCTGCCGCGCGATTGGTTACGCGCATCGCCAAGGCATTCTGCATCGCGATCTCAAGCCTGCGAATGTGTTGGTGCGCTCGGCGTCCGCGCCAACGCTTGATACTGGCGCTGCGCTCACGCGTCCGCTTGGTTCCTACAGCAATGTCGTGCATGTTGAAGAACCGAAGATCATCGACTTCGGTGTCGCAAAACTCATCGGCTACGACGCGCTTCGCACCGAGACGCTGCAGCATCCGACGGCCGCAACGCCGCTGTACATGTCGCCTGAAATCGCAACGGGAAGCACGGACATCGATGGACGCGTGGATGTCTGGTCGCTCGGTGTCATGCTCTTCGAAGCTGCGGTTGGTTCACGACCATTTCGCAGCGAACTCAACGGCATGGCAGGGGCGCTTGATCTTCAACAGCAAATCACAGGCGGAATCACGCCGCGACCGAGTGACGCGTTGGGTGCGACTGCTCCACGCGCGCTGCGAGCCGCGCTCGAAGATGATCTCGATTGGATCATCCTGCGTGCCCTCGAGCGTCAACCCGCGAAGCGGTATCTCACGCCTGATGCGCTTGCCGATGATCTTGATCGTTGGCTCGATGGCGAGCCTGTGCTTGCTCGACCGTCGAGCGCGATGTACCGCGTTCGCAAGTACGCACGCCGCAATCGCGCCGTGCTTGCCCTCAGCATCGTGGCTGCGTGTTGCGTCGGAATCGCTGCGGGCGTCCTGGTGGCGAGCTCCGTGCAGAGCACGCGGGAAACCGCGCGTTGGAAGGAAATCGCGGCGTTCAATGAATCAATGTTGACGGCGATCGATCCTGCGGTTGCGCAAGGTCTTGATCCGACGCTCATGCGTCTGTTGCTCGAAGAAGCTGAAGCGGAACTCGAGCGTAAAGAACGAGATCCCGCGGTTGAAGCTGAGATTCGTATGTCGCTTGGTAACGCCTACGCGGCGACTGCTGACACCGATCGAGCGCTCGCGCAATATGCGCAAGTCCGCGAGATTCGCTTGGCGCAAGGCGAAACGCTCGAGAGTCGCAGCATCCGCGCGATCGACAACGCGTGCGGACGAACGCTCGTCGAAGCAGGGCGACTCACCGAAGCGGAGCCGCTGCTTGCGAGTGCCGCCGCGACTGATGATCTCATCGCCGCGCAAGCACTTCACAATCTTGCAGCACTTGCGACTGCGCGTGGCGAACTCGCTCGCGCCGAAGAGTTGCTGCGCGAATCAATCATGCGCAAGCGTGCGCTCGGTGCTAGCGAACTGTCCGCGCTCGATGGCGAACAAGAACTCGCGCGCGTCTTTGCCAGCGGCGGTCGCTATCGCGAAGCCGAACCAATCGCGCGCGCAGTGCTTCAGACAAAGCTTTCGCTGCTCGGTGCGCGTCATCCTGATTCACTGCGCGCCGCCAACAACCTCGCTGAGATCTTGCTCGCACAAGGCTCGATCGCTGAAGCCCGCGCAATGCTTGATAGCGCTGTGGTTGCGTTGGGTGAAGTGCTCGGCGCAGATCATCCCGACACGCTCGCTGCGCGCAACAACCAAGCAGGCGCGCTGCGTGAAAGCGGCGAGCTCGACGCCGCAGCACGTCTCTACACGGACAATCGCAACGCATTTGTCACGGCTCACGGCGCGACGGATCCTCGCGCGATTCTTGCTGGCGCAAACCTCGCGCATTGCCTCGCGCTTCTCAATCGCAGTTCTGAAGCAGAATTGACTTTTAGAGACACACAAGCAATCGCGCTGCGCGTGCTCGGTCCGTCGCATCGATTCACCCTGGCCAATGATGCCAATTACGCGTCGCATCTTGTGAACGAGCATCGCGAAGCCGAAGCCGTTGTGCTGCTTGAGCGAACAATCCCGTTGATTGAACGCGCGCTCGGTAACGATCATCCGCAGTGCATCGCCGCGCGCATCACGCTCGCGATCGGTCGGCTTGCGATGAATCAGTCCGCCGCGGCGCTGAGCGCGCTGGGCGACATCGATGTCCTCACGCAGAACCTTGCCGCCAAGCGAGGCTCAATCGCGCTCACGCGTCGTGCGCTTGAAGTCGCAGCCCAAGCAGCAGAAGCGAACGGAGATCAAGCGCGGGCGCAGCAGATCCGAGCCATTCTCAGCCCAGATCTGAAATAGCAAAGGGTCCCGAAGCCTGTCCTGGTTCCACTTAACAGAATACATATTATCGGCGCGACAGCGGGTCAGTTTCAGCCAGCGAGCGCGCATGAACAATCATCGAATTACGATCGCGACTTCCCTCATGAAGCCTGACAACAACCGACAGAACAACCGACAGAACAACGGACAGAACAACAAACCTCATTCCGACATCGAGCCCGACATCGAGCCCGACATGACGCCTGCGCTGCAAGCCTTCGCGCCGCTCTGTTCGGTCTTCCGTCGCTTCCTCAAGAGTCAAGACCTGAAGTACACGCAAGAGCGCGCCGATGTGCTCGACGCGATCATCTCGCGCGATGACGCGTTTGAGGCCGAAGAACTGCTGCTCGATCTTCGCTCGCGTGGGCACGATGTGTCGAAGGCCACGGTGTATCGCACGCTGCGGCTGTTGATGGACGCGGGCATCATCACCCAGTCGCTGTTTGATTCGAAGCAATCGCAATACGAGTTGCTCTACGGTCGCGAGCCGAGGGATTTCATGGTCTGCATGAAATCAGGCAAGCGCATTGAGTTTCAGAACAAAGAACTGAGCGCGCTGCGTGACCGCATTTGTCGCGAGCTCGGTTGGAAGCCTGTTGGGCATCGCTTCCAAATCTTTGCGATCGCGCCGTAAAAGGCGTGCGACGCTGACAACTACTCGACACTACTCATCGAACTCTGGCACTTCGCTGCCCGCGATGCGATGACGCATCGAGAGCCAATCGCCGAGATCAGCAAGTTGGCAACGCTGTGAACAGAAGGGGGCGCACGGCGACAACTCGTTTGAAGTAGGGGGCAACACTCCCCCGCTTTCAGCGCGTTTTCCGCATGTTGGACATGCGTAGCCGTTGATGCGCGGCGCACGCACGAGCAATGCGAGCGATTCAAGAATGCGTTGCACTTCGCGAGGCGCAAGTGCTCCGAAGGTCACGACGGCGACGCGACCAGCGTCGAATGTTTCATCATTTGACTCCGCGTGATTCAACGCGATGCGCACATGTCGTGCAGGAATCGCCGCAGCAATGCGCTCGGGCCATTCGATCGCAATCACCGCGTTACTCGCGAGCGCTTCATCGAAACCAATTTCCTCGAGATCATGCACGCCAATGCGCCACGCATCAATGTGAACGAGTGAACGCGTTGCGCCCGTGTGATCCATGCGAATCGTGAAGGTCGGACTCGCGACAGCTTCGTTCATCGCACCGAGTCCTCGTGCGAGTCCACGCACAAAGGTCGTCTTTCCTGCACCGAGATCGCCTGAAAGCAGGAGCGTCACAGCGGCAGCGTGCGATTCAATCGAACAGAGCAACGCGCCGAATTGCTCGCCAAATTGTTCGGTGTCTTCGGCACTCCGAAGATGAAACGCGATGGAATCAATCATGCGCTGCCTCGTAGGGTTGTGCGATGTTCGTATCCACACTGCGCAATATCGAAGGACTCCCCCGCTACCAACGCGATCACCGCGGGCTCGCCTTCAACGACGCGACCCACAAGCGTAATGGCAACTCCATCGACTTCACTCGGGACTTCTCCACGCGCGGTAAACGCAAGCTCATAGTCTTCACCATGCGCGATCGCTTCACGCGCAGTGGAACCAGCGCAGATCGGCACGCGCGCAAGATCGATTTCAAGACGCACGCGACTTTGCGTTGCGATATGACCGAGGTCGCGACCGAGTCCGTCACTCACATCAATCGCCGCGCCCAGCGCATCACCAAGGAGCGCGTGCAATGTCTGAGCGACCTTGATGCGCGGCGTGAAATTCAAATGGCGTCCGAGTCCAGTCACGGCATCCCACGCACCACCAATCGTGCCCGTGACATAGATGTTGTCACCAGCACGCGCGCTGCAGCGTGTGACCACCGCACGCGTTTCGTCTATGCGCACAGCCAAGATCGTCACGCTGGCAATGATCGGCGCGTGCGTCGTTGACGCGCTCATCTTCGAAACATCGCCACCAATCAGCGGCGCGCCCCATGCAGCAGCCGTCTCGCGCAAGCCTTCGAAGAGTTGCCACGCGCGCGCATCATCGCAGTCACGCGGAAGCGTCACGCACGCAAGCGTTGCAATCGGCCGCGCATTCATCATTGCCGCAACATCGCTGAGATTGCGCAACACCGCTTTGCGTCCTAAGACTCGTGCGTCACAACCCATCGGTGCGTGCACGCCTTCGATTGCGCTATCACACGCCGCAAGCAACGCGTGCGACGGCGAGAGCATCATCATCGCCATGTCGTCGCCAGGCGGGACGATCACAGATGCGGGAAGTTCAGCGTTGCGTGCGAACACGCGTTGGAGCAAAGTGAATTCATGCATGGATTCACCAAAGCACGCGCACAAGAATCTGCGTGGTCACGAGCGCGTAGAGGCCTGCGACAAGATCATCGATGAGAATGCCAAGCCCGCCTTCGAGTCGCTGCCAACCGCGCGCTGGTGGCGGCTTCACGATGTCGAAAAATCGAAACGCGAAGAACGCAATCGCGCAGGTTGCAACAGTGTGACCTTGATCGTTATCCCACGGCAACCACAGCAATGCCAACGATTGCCCTGCGATTTCATCACTCACCACCGCGCCAGGATCTTTCTTTCCAATTCGCTTCTCAACATCGCTACCCCACGCAAGACATCCAAGTCCAAACAAGAGACCGAGCAACGCGACACTCATATCCACATGACGCGCATCAGTGCCAAGCAGCACTAATGCGCACGCAAGCACGACAGGCGGAAGTGAACCCCATGTGCCTGGCGCGGGACGCATCCAGCCGAGACCCATGCCTGTGGCAATCCACACACCGAATCCGCCGTAGCCAGTTGGTTTTGAGTTGCGACTCATCTGTGCGCGCCTCCGTCAACAAGAATTGGAAGTTTGAACGCGCGCACGAGGTAACTCACGCCACTGAGTAGCGTGATTGCAAGGGTTGCGTTCACTGTGACATCGCGCGTCATCACAAGAAAGTCTGAAGGCGCCGCGCGCGTGGCAACGAACACGCACCACGGCACGCAAAAACTCTGCACGACCATCTTGATCTTGCCGCCGAGGTCCGCACCAAACGCCATGCCTTGCGATTCTGCGTACGAGCGAATGCCTGTCACAAGAAATTCGCGCACCAAAATCAGGACCACCATCAAAGCGGTCACGCCAGACCCAACCGTTCCCTCGGCGGCTGGGCCACTGAAGCCCGCAGACGCGAGAAAGACGAAGCCACCAAGCACAAGTACTTTGTCGACGAGCGGATCCATGAGTCGACCGAAGGTGGTGACGACATTCCAACGCCTCGCCAGATAGCCATCAAGCAGGTCAGTGGCCGCAGCAACTGCAAAGCAAATTCCCGCCCAAAAGCCCTCGAAAGCGACTTCGTCGGCGTCGGCCGTTCGATCAAGTCGAGCAAGCATGATAAAGAAGGCAACGGCAAGCACAAGGCGACCGAGCGTGATCGCATTTGGAAGTGCCCGCCGAGTCGGTGAACTCATCGCGCAATCCTACCGCGCAGTTCCCGTCAGCGTGTTCACGACAAATTGATGCGCCCCTTCGACGCTTTGCGCACGCATCATGCGGTTGCGGGATTCGCTTGCGAGCCATACATTCCCCCCACGGCATCCGATCGTCGGATGCTTCAACAACGAACCACTCGCAAGGCTTGCGCGCGTACTGATTGTGCGCCGCAGACGAAGCCGAGGTGGCCGAGAACTTCCGAGAACGCGGCATGGATTTCGCCTCCCCTTCACTCGACATTCAGCGTTGCGGCGCGCTCCTCGCTGATGCAAGCCCAACCACGGTGAGCGCCTTCGCGTTGACCATTGCCGCAGGAATCTGTGCTGCAGGACTCGCTGTCCTTATGCGACCTGGCGCGCAGGGAATCCGCATCGCAGGAACCGTTCTTGCACTCGTGGGCTTTGCGATGCTCTCGGTTGAAGTCATCAAGCGCGCGTCGGTTGGCAGTGAGGCAGCGGGCTTTCCGCCTGTGTTCCCCGTCATCTTTGGATTGCTGTCAACGATCGGCGCGGTCCGCGTCATCACGCATCCACGACCAGTCTTTGCAGCGATGTATTTCATGCTCACGGTCGTCTCGACCGGATGCATGTTCCTGCTTCTTGGCGCGGAATTCATGGCGTTTGCGCTGGTGATCGTCTATGCGGGCGCGATCCTCATCACCTATCTCTTCGTCCTCATGCTCGCGCAACAGTCGCCTGTGGTTGGCGTTGGTGATGCGTGGTACGACCGTGTTCCACGCGAAGCACTTTCAGCGGTGTTCATTGGCTTTGTGATGCTCGCGACGCTGAGTGATGCGTATTTCTCGGCGAAGGGGCAGAGTTTCATCGCCGACAAGATGCAAGCAAGTGAGTTCGATGGAGCGGTTGCGGGTTGGAAGCGCCTTGATGCGATGCCGAAATTGCTTCGTGTTGCTGCGGAACAAACGCTTGCAGTTGAAGTCGCAATGGCGAAAGATCCAACCGCTGCAGCTACCACGCCAGTCGCCATCAGCGAAGTGGTGCGCAATGCAGACGGCAGCGCAATCACCATGCACGCCGATACCGCAAGCATTGTGGTGAAACTCACCGATGGCTCAACACGCACGCTCGCACTTGCGCCGTCAATGATGCCTGAAAACAGCCGGCAAGTCGGCGTCGATCTCGTCTCAAAGTTTCCAGCGGGTTTGGAAATCGCAGGCGTTGTGCTGTTGATGGCGCTCTTTGGCGCGGTCATTCTTGCACGCAAGCAGATTGAACTCGGTGAAGATGAACGCCGCGAACTCGCAGGAATGCGTCGCTTCACGGTTGAAGGTGAAGCTGGCGGCAGCGGAGGTATGCAGTGATAGATGCAATCATGAATAGTTCGCATGTCCTCGTACTCGCAACAGACTCGGCCTCCGATCGGTCGAGCATCAACATGGCGCTGCTGCTGAGCGCGATCTTGTTCACCTGTGGACTCATTGGCTTCCTCAGTCGGCGCAACATGATCATCATGTTTCTCTGCACCGAGCTCATGTTCCAAGCGTCCGCGCTCGCACTCATCGCATTTGGCAAAGTGCATCACGATGTGAGCGGCGAGGTCTTCGTGATCTTCATTCTCACAGTGGCTGCTGCTGAAGCGGCGCTTGCACTCGGTCTCATCGTTTTGCTCTATCGACGCCGTGAAACGCTCGATTCTGAAGCGTGGTCTGAACTGAAGGAAGCGTGAAGAACGCATATCGCCGTGATGCAGCACGCGACGATGTGACAGCCGGAATTCAACAATGTGTGTGCCAAATGTGTGTGCCAAGTGTGTGTGTCAAAATGTGTGTGTCAAAATGTGCTGTGTGCAATGAAGCGTTTACTCGAGCGTCGACATGATTGAACTCGCCAGTCTTTCGAATCTAACTGCCCAAGCTTTGGGGACTTTCGTCCCAGCGATCCTCAGTGACGCGACAAGCAACGGGATCCCCGCGTCAATTGCAGCACCCGAGCTCCGCTGGGCTGGTCTCATCTTGCTCTTGCCCGTCATCAGCGCGGTGTTGTGCGGTCTCTGCGCCGCAATGCGCGTGAAGAGCAAACTGCCAGGACTCATCACCGCAGTTTCACTGGTTGCGTCCTTCGGCCTCACGCTCTGGCTGTTTCTTTCGCTGAGCAACGCCGACGGACCTGTGGCCGCGCGAACCGTGCATCTCTTTGATTGGATCACGCTCTCGTGGGAACCAACTCACCAGCACGCCGCGACACGATGGACGAGTGTCACGGCGCCTTTCGCGCTCTACATCGATTCACTCACGCTCTTGTGGATGCTGTTCGTCACCGGCCTTGGTTCACTCATCGCGATCTACGCGACTGAGTACATGGAAAGTGATGTTGGTAAGGGCTACGCGCGTTTCTTCGGTTGCGTGAGCATCTTCCTCTTCGCGATGGGCGCGCTGGTGATGGGCGGCAATCTCATTCTGCTCTATCTCGGTTGGGAAGGCGTGGGCCTCGCGAGCTACTTGCTCGTTGGCTACTACTACACCAAGCCGAGTGCTGTGGACGCCGCGAAAAAAGCCTTCATCATGAACCGCATTGGTGACGCGGGTCTGGCGCTGGGTATCTTTCTCATCTGGGTCAATTACGGCAGCCTCGAGTACTCCGCGCTCTTCGAAGCGATGCAAGGTGCTGGTGCCGATGGCGCGAGTGCTTCGTGGACTCGCGAAGCAATTCCGTATCTCATCATGCTCGGCGCGTTTGGAAAAAGCGCGCAATTCCCGCTGTTTACCTGGCTTCCTGATGCGATGGAAGGTCCGACGCCTGTTTCGGCACTCATTCACGCAGCGACCATGGTCACTGCGGGCGTCTATCTCATCGCGCGCTTGTATCCGCTCTTTGAACTCCATCCGCACGCGCTTGAAACAGTTGCGTGGATTGGTTGCTTCACGGCGTTGCTTGCGGCCACGATTGGCATGGCGCAGTACGACATCAAACGCGTCTTCGCGTATTCAACGGTGTCGCAACTCGGCTACATGTTCCTTGGGCTTGGCGTCGGCACTTCGTTTGGTGCGGTCTATCACGTGTTCACTCACGCGTTCTTCAAGGCGCTGCTCTTCCTTTGCTGCGGCGCGATCATGCACGGCATGGCGGGGCAACTCGATTTGCGCAAGATGTCGGGTCTTCGCAATGTGAAGGGCTTCGGCATCATCAGTTGGACCTTCCTGGTCGGCTGCCTCTGCTTGGCGGCATTCCCCTTCAGCTCGGGCTACTTCTCGAAAGACGCGATCATCGGACAGGCGTTTGCGAGCGACAATCCGAATTTCAATTTCCTCGGATGGGTCGCGGTCTTGACCGCGGGACTCACTTCCTACTACGCATTTCGCGTGTGGTTTCGCGTCTGCGGCGGACCGACGAAGTACGAAGCTGGCGATGAAGTGCATAGTGATGCGGACGAAGCGCATGATGACGACCATGGTCATGGTCACGCGCCCGCCGCAACCACGCATCACGCGGCTGAACATTGGCACCCACACGGACCGCGCATCGCGATCAACGCTGTGCTGCTGGTGATTTGTGCAGGAGCGCTGCTCGCAGCCGTTCCCGCGTACAACGCGATGAGTGGCGGCAGCAATTGGGTGCAGAGAATGGTCGCGCATTCATCGGCGTTCGAAGGCGCGCAGTTGCATGATGCACACGGGGCTGAACACGCGCATCATGCGTTGTCGTTCACGGGCATCCAAGATGTGCATACGGCAACCAGTGTTGTCGCAAGCGTCTTTGGGATGGCGGGCCTCCTGATCGCGCTGTACTTGCATCTGCTCAATCGCTCAGCGGCTGATCATCTGCGCAACGGGCTGCTTTCGAACTCGCTCACGCGTTGGCTCCCGATCGCGATGGAAAACAAGTGGTATGTCGATGAGATCTATCACTGGACATTCCGAGTTCCGCTCTGGGCGCTGGCACATGTCTCCCACTTTGCCGACAAGAATCTGATCGACGGAGTGGTCGTCAACGGTGTCGCACGTCTGCCGATGGACTTGGCGCGACTTTTCCAACCGCTCTACAACGGCGTGTTGCAAGGCTATGCGGCAACGATGGCAGGTGGACTTGCACTGATACTGGCGTGGGTGTTTTGGATTTGGATGCAAGGTGTGTAGTGCAGGTGTGTAGTGCAGGTGTGTGAGCGCACGCGTGTTCACTCAAGATTCTTAATGACGGCTTTTTGGACAGCTCTCTCGACCTTTCACTGAAGCGCACGGAACGGCTTGATGCTCAAATCTCTCTCCTATCTTCTCTTGCTGCTGCCGATGCTCTCGGCTGTTGCTATCGCCTTTGCGCCTACAAAGAGCGCCAAGTGGATTGCGGCTGCGAGCACCAGCGTCATCTTCGCGATCAGTGTCATGTTCGCGTGGGCGTTCACTGGTTGGAGCAGCGGCGCGATCGCTCCACTTGACGCGGTCACTCCGATTCTGCCTGAGTTTGGCATCAACATTTCGTTGGGCGCAAGCAGCGTCGGCGTCATGCTCATTCTGCTCACTGCGTTCTTGATGCCGCTGGCGATGATCGGTTCGTTCACTGCGATCCGCGAGCGTGAGAAGGAGTACTACGCGTGGTTCTTGGTGCTCGAAGCGACCATGCTCGGCGTGTTTCTCGCGCGCGATGCAGTGTTCTTCTACACCTGCTTTGAGTTCTCGCTGGTGCCGATGTACTTCTTGATCGCGATCTTCGGTGGCGCTGAACGCCGCGCGGCATCGATCAAGTTCTTCATCTACATGTTCTTCGGATCGGTCTTCACGCTCGCTGGACTGATCTACATGGCGGTGCAGTACAAACTGCAGATTGGCAACGGTTGGAGCTTTGATCTCGACACACTTGTCGCGTTCAGTTCGAATCCTGAGCACATGTCGAAGAGCCAGCAGTTCTGGATCTTCGTGTTGCTGATGACTGGTTTTGCCGTGAAAGTGCCGTTCTTTCCCGTGCACACTTGGCTGCCCCTCGCCCACGATCAAGCGCCAACCGCAGGCTCCGTCATCCTTGCGGGTGCGTTGCTGAAGTTCGGTACCTATGGGGTCTATCGCATCGCACTCCCCGCTGCTCCCGTGGGCGCGATCGAGCTCGATCAATTCTTCGCAATCATTTGTCTCATCGGCATCGTCAACGCCGCGCTCATCTGCTGGGTGCAACACGATGTCAAGAAACTCATCGCCTACAGCTCCGTGAGCCACTTGTGCTTCTGCATGCTCGGCATGTTCAGTTTGAACTCGGTCGGCACTACGGGTGCGTTCATGTACATGATCAACCACGGTCTTTCGACTGGCGCGTTGTTCCTCTGCATTGGCATGATCTACGAGCGCTATCACACGAAGGACATGGACAAACTCGGCGGACTCTTCCGTCGCATGCCAGTGTGGTCCTTCTTCATGGTGTTCTTCACGCTCTCAAGCCTTGGGCTTCCTGGCTTGAACGGATTCGTCGGCGAGTTCCTCTGCCTGATGGGTTGCTTTACTGCGGATGTCGATGCCGTTGCGGGATACCCAGGCTTGCTTGGTCCGTGGTACGCGATCATTGCGGTGCTTGGATTGATCGTGAGCGCGATGTACTTGCTCATCATGCTCGGCAAGATTGTGTGGGGGCCGTTGCGTGAACCGCTTGATCACGCGCACACGAGTCACGCTGCATCGGCACTTCCGCGCGATCTATCGCTGCGTGAAATTTCGATCCTCACGCCGATCGCTCTTGTCAGCCTCTTCATCGGCTTCTATCCAAACCCGATGCTTGCGCCGATTGGCAAGGACATCGAAGAGTCGCTCGCGAGTTACCCGAAACTCGTCGAGGAGTATCGCCAAAACGGTTCGCTGGTCTGGCCTGAGTCTGCCAAGAGCGACGGCGTCGCACGCACTGAACTCGACACGCCCACTATGGCGAAATCCCGCTGATCTCTGTACGAAACTGAACTTTTCTTATGACGACCTTCGCTTCCATCTCCCTCATGACGACGCTGGCCTCCACAGATGTCATGACCGCGAAACTCACGATCATCGCGCCTGAAATTCTGCTCTTCATTGGTGCAGTGGTGGTCGCAGTGCTCGGTCTTTCTCGCGCGCCTGCGGTGCGTCGTTCTGTTCCGTTGGTGACTTCGCTGTTCCTTGCGCTGAGCATTGCAGTGACGGCGTATGTCTATCGCCTTGACGCTGTATATGCCGCAAATGTGCCGATGCCTGAACTCGGCAGTTACGCGAAGATCGTCATCGCGGTCATCGGCATCCTCCTCGTGATGGTGGGAAGTTCGTCGGTCGATCGCCGCTTGGAAGAAGCGTTTGATTCTGGTCGCGCCGCGTTTGACCCGATTCGCGTGATGCGCGGCGAGTACTTCGCGTTCTTTCTGTTGGCACTCGCGGGAGCAATGCTCCTGGCGAGCACGAGTGATCTCATCTGGCTCTTCCTCGCGCTCGAACTCGCAAGTCTTCCAACCTATGTGATGGTGGCTGTCAGTCGTGGCACTCGGCGCGCGCAGGAAGCTGCGGTGAAATACTTCTTCCTCGGCGCGATGGCTGCTGCAGTTTCGCTCTACGGCTTCGCGATGCTCTACGGCGCGACGGGCACGCTCGACTTGATCGTTATGAAAGCGAAATTGGCTGAGCAAACCGCTGCAGGCGGACTCAGTGCACTCGCCGTGCTCGGCGGCGTGCTCGCGATCCTTGGCATCAGTTTCAAACTCGCCGCTGTGCCGATGCATTTCTACGCGCCCGATGTGTACGAAGGTGCAGCCTCGCACACCACAGCGTTCATCGCGTTCGTTGCAAAGATCGCAGGCGTTCTCGCGCTCTTCTCCGTGCTCAGCGTGTTCTGGACCAGCGAAGGTCTTCCAGCAACGCTCACCGTTGTGTTGTGGATGGTGGCCGTGCTCACCATGACGCTCGGAAACATCGGCGCGCTGCTGCAACGCAATGTCAAGCGCATGATGGCGTACAGCTCGATCGCGCACTCGGGCTACATCCTCATCGGATTGCTCGCGGGAGCTGCGGCAGGCGGCTACCAAGCGGCGCTCTTCTATCTCTTGTGCTACGGCATCATGAACACCGCGATCCTTGCGGTGCTCGCGTCACTTGAGCGTGCAGGTGAAGAAGTTGAAACGATGGAGGATCTCGCAGGACTTCGTCAACGACATCCAATTCTTGCGTGGATGATGGCGGCCTCGGCAATCAGCCTCATCGGCATGCCGCCGCTGCTCGGGTTCTTTGCGAAGTTCACGATCTTTACTGCGGGTATCGAAGGCGGGCAAACCACGCTCGTGATCATCGCAGCGGTCAACAGCGCCATCAGCGCGTACTACTATCTTCAATTGGTGACGGTGCCGATGTTGGGCACTCCCAACGCTCGGACTGAAGGCGTGCACACGATTCCCTCGGCGTGGCCTCGCTATGCCGCGGTGCTCTGCGGCTTGGGAGTCATCGTGCTTCCAATCGGCGTGAGCAGCCTGGTGAAGGCGGCTGCGGTGGTTGGCAGCGAGAACGCAGCTTCGCCGACTGCTGATTCAAGCGACAATCAGCTTAATGCCCGATAAATCTTCGCAGGGTTTCGAGGGAAATCGCGCACCCGTTGCGACGGAAATCGCGCACCCGTTGCGACCGAATTGGCAGCACGGTTGCGACCGAATTCGCACATCCGTTGCGACCCAAAACGCACATCGCTCCGCATTCCTGTTGCTTCCACGACGGTCTGAAGACAGCGTCATTTGGCATCAAAATCTGCGGAGCGAGAAAGCGCGACTGGAAGGACTTGAACCTTCAACCCCGAGCTTCGTAGGCTCGTGCTCTATCCAATTGAGCTACAGTCGCACACGGGTCGCGAAGTATACAGAGTTCCGCCAAAGCGTGAACTCACATTACGCGCAAGGTCCCCATGCACCAAGGAGCGTCGAGAGATCTGAGGCATCAATAGTGCCGTTGCCATCGATGTCACCTGCACCGCTAGCGCCCCAGGATCCGAGCAGCGTCGAAAGATCCGAGGCGTCCACGCTGCCGCTGCCATCGATGTCGGCTGGGCATGCGGGCGGCGGAGGCAACTGCACTTCATACGCGCCGATGTCCACGATCGGTGCAGTACCGATGCCCGTGTCGGCAACCGTTGGCAGATCAACGAAGCGCGTTGCGCCTGCTTGATCGACCGTGGTACCAACAGGAACTGTCGAGTTTGAACCTGCATCAATCGCTGGTGAAGTCGTCAACAACATGAAGTTGCGCGCCGGCGCATCGACAAACTTCGGGTCGAGATTCAGATTGCCCGAGCCAGTGAAACCGCCTTGCACAATCGAGTAACTCACGACCGTCGCACCACCAGAATTCGTGAGTTGATTCGCGACAGTCATGCCGCCAGGACCGGTGTTTTGCCAGAGAATGCAGTTCGAAATCGTTGATGTGCCGCTGGTGTTGATGATGCAACCTGCGAGCGTTGTCGCGCTGTTGCCAGAGAATGTCGAGTCGCGAATGGTGCAAGCGCTGCTGGTGCCAATCCACACTGCGCCACCGCCGTTGGAACCCGTTGCGCTGTTGCCGCTGAAGACGCAATTGGTGATCTTCGTTGCGGACGAGCCGTAACTTTCGATCGCACCCGCACGAGGCGCG
>QWPU01000036.1 GCA_003671065.1 Planctomycetota bacterium
GAAGTGACATTCTCAGCACGATGGTGTGTGGCAGAAATTGGTCAGGGTTCGACGGTTGGTGCTCGACGGTTGGTGCTTAACGGTGCACCAAGAGTCGAGTACGAGTCGAGTACGAAGTTGAGGCTTCTGGGGCTCAATTCAACTGACCGACCAAGACATATGGGGTTCACCAGAAGTCTGGCAAGTTTTCGGCAGAACAAGCAAGACGGGATCGTTTCACGCGGCGGGTTGATTGGGTGATGCGTTGGATCGGCAAAACAGATTAGATCGGCACTAGCCGCTGCGTTGGGTAACCCCAACCGCGGCGGCTTTGTTTTTGGGAAGCGGCAACTAGTCGTCGGGCTGGCTTACGCAACTAGTCCCGATGCGCGTCGCCTACCGGCGCGAGCCCAGCCATAGCGTCGCGTACATCACAATCCAGATCGCATCGAGGAAGTGCCAGTACATCGCGCAGTATGTGATGCCGCGGTAATCCTCAGGCCCGTAGGCGCGGTGGCTTGCTCTCCACGAACAGATCGTGAGCGGAACGAGTCCGCCGATGACATGCGCGGCGTGGAGACCCGTCAAGACATAAAATGTCCACGCGTACAAGTTGTCCGTGATCGTTTGGTTCTGCATCCACAGTTCACGCCATGCGAAGACTTGGCTGCCCAGGAAAGCAACCGCCAGCGCGGTGGTCGCCACCATCAATCCGCCTTGGCTTGTGGAGCCTGTGCGCGCGGCCTTCAGCGCCTTCTGCATAGTGACGCTCGACAGCAGCAGAACCACCGTGCTCACCAGCAACAACGGTGGCGGTGGCGGCGCGTTGGCAGGAATGAACGCCGCGCCGTTGTTGAGGCGCACCACGATGTAGCCGAGGATCGTCGACGCAAATGTCATCAACAACACAACGAGAAACAACCACATACCAAGACGGCCCGCGTGGAAGCGGGCCGCTGGATCGTTGAATGGTGTGACTCGCTCGGTCATGGTGCCGGATCTCTCTGCACTAGCGCTTCAAAGTGATCGGCGCGCCTGGCGCAGTCGTGTCGAGCTGCATTTGTACGGCTGAAGGGTTGCCTGGAATGAACGTGTGCTGGTACTGCCCGACATCCATCATGCAGAAGCACATCATGAGAATCACGAAGAGCATCGAGCCGACGAGCACGAGCAGATTGAATGGACGATCCCAACGAAGGTGCATGAAGAAGAGCGACACAAGCGTGGCCTTGACCACTGCAATACCAATCGCGATGTAAATGTTCGCCTCGCCAAGATCCACATAGCGCACCGCCACAGTGATGATCGTGAGCAGCAACAGCGTTGTGCCTGTGGCAAGGAGCGTTGGGTAGGAAACAAGGTGACCGACCAACGGTTGCACTTCGCCGCTCTGTGAGCTGGAGCCGTGTGAGCCGTGTGTGTGTGTTGCGCTAGACATGAGGAGTTCCTGAAGAACGAAATCCGACCGAGATGCACTTCGTACTTCGCACGCGATCGTGCGAAGCCACACTTAGTGAATGAGATAGAACAGCGGGAAGAGGAAGATCCACACCAAGTCGACGATGTGCCAATACAAGCCTACGAGATCAACAGGCGTGTAGAACTCGCTGGTGAACCGACCGCGGATACTTGCAATGAGCAGCCACGTGAGCAGGCCCACACCGATCACCACATGGATGCCGTGCAAGCCCGTCATGATGTAATAGATCGCGAAGAAACGGTGCGTGTTCGGGGGAAGCTTCGGATCAAGCAAGTGCGCGGTGTCGACATGGCCTGCTTCGTGCGTCGAGGCGGCCGCTTCAAGTTCCGCTGGACTGGCAACACCATTAGGACCCGCTTTCGGAGCCCGAATCGACGACTTGTCCGCTGGAGGCAACGCGACCAACGCAACCTTCGACGCGCCTTCAGACGGATTCGCTGACACGAGTTCCAGCACCGGATTGGTCATGTGTGCGACCTCCACCGCTACCTTCGCTTCTTCAGAGGCAGGAACATAAAAGCCAGGACCCCACTTGAGATTCGCGTGGAGTTTGTGCTCGTACTCGAAGTACTTGATGACAAGGAAGCCGAGCGCGCCGGCCAGCGTGAGGGCCATGCAGGTGATAAGCAAGCCGCGCTTGTTCGTCTGCGCCGCACGCACACCGATCGCCATCGTGAGGCTTGAGAGAATCAGCACGCAGGTGTTGATGCCACCCATGATCGTGTCGAGGTACTGGCTCGCGTAAGAGAACACCTCGGGGTCCTTGAAGCGCATGATCGCGTACATGACAAACAGCGCGCCGAAGAACAACACTTCGGTTGCGAGGAAAAGCCACATGCCGAGCTTGCACGAATCAAACTGCTGATAAGGCGTTTCGAAGTGGTGCGCGAGGAACGGATACTTCGCGTGCTCGCCATGAGCATCGTGAGCGTGAGCGTCGTCAGTGTGGTTTGTGATATCCGACACGGTTCAGTGTCCCTTTCCATTGCTTGCGGCCGCGATGTGCGCTTCAGTGTCGATCACGTAGCCCTCTTGCTCTTCGTCCCAACGCACAGCGCTGAAGTCGTAGCAATCGCCCACGCGCGGAGTTACCGCGAAATTGTCGTGCGGTGGTGGCGATGAGCATTGCCACTCAAGGCTCGCGCCGCCCCATGGATTCGCTGGCGCTTTCTTGCCTGCAAACAGCGAGTGAATCAGATAGATCGCAGTGATGATGAATCCGATCGCCATGATGTAACTGCCACCCGTTGAGATGTGGTGATACATCTTGAACTCAGGCTGATACATGTAGTAACGGCGCGGCATGCCTTGCGAGCCCAACATGAACTGCGTGAAGAAGCAGACATTGAAGCCAACGAACACAAGCCCACACGCGATCTTGCCCCAGAAGTCAGAGAACATTCGACCCGTCATCTTTGGCCACCAGTGGTGGAGGCCGCCAATCATGGCAATGAGCGCAGAGCCCATCATCACATAGTGGAAGTGCGCGACAACGTAGTAGGTGTCATGCAAGTGAATGTCGGTCGAGAGCACTGCGAGCGGAATGCCCGTCAGACCACCGATGGTGAACAAGAAGATGAACGCGAGGCCGTAGAGCATCGGCGTGTTGAACGCGATCGATCCCTTGTAGAGCGTTGCGAGCCAGTTGAACACCTTCACGGCCGACGGAATCGCCACCGAGAAGGTGATCGCCGAGAACAGCACATTCATCATCGGCGACTGACCGCTGGTGAACATGTGGTGACCCCACACGAGGAAGCTGAAGATCGCGATGGCGATCGAGCTGAACGCGATGAAGCGGAACCCGAAGATGTGGCGATGTGAATGCACCGCGATGATCTCGCTGATGATGCCCATGCCTGGCAACACCATGATGTACACCGCAGGGTGCGAGTAGAACCAGAAGAAGTGTTGGAAGAGCACAGGATCGCCGCCCATCGACGGATCGAAGATGCCGATGTTGAACGCGCGTTCAATCACGAGAAGCGCCACGGTGATACCGAGCACTGGCGTCGCGAGCACCTGAATCACGGCCGTCGCATAGACCGCCCACAAGAAGAGCGGCATGCGAAACCATGTCATGCCTGGTGGGCGCAACTTGTGAATGGTCACAATGAAGTTGAGGCCCGTGAAGATCGACGAGAAGCCGAGGATGAACACGCCGATGAGCACTGGAATCACGCCGCCCGCGGCAAATTGCGTGCTGTACGGCGTGTAGAAAGTCCAACCAGTATCGAAACCGCCGACAAGGAGCGACCACACTGCGCAGATCGCGCCGAGCACCCACAGATAGAAACTGAAGAGGTTGAGACGCGGGAACGCAACGTCCTTCGCTCCCAGCATGATCGGCAGAATGAAGTTACCGAGCGCCGCAGGGACGCTTGGGATGATCACGAGAAACACCATGACCGCGCCGTGAAGCGTGAACGCCTTGTTGTAGTCGTCGGCGCTCATCCACTCGACTGCGCCAGGAAACAGCAACTTCGTCCGCACGAGCAGCGCCATGACGCCGCCGACGAAGAACGAAGTGAGCACCGCGGTCATGTACATGACACCGATGCGCTTGTGGTCAAGAGTGAGCAACCAAGACAGCAGGCCTCGCGTGTGCGTGAGGTAGTTGTCGGGGGCTGAGGTTGGGATCTGTCGTGAGTCGAGGGTCGTCATTGCGTCGCTCGTGAAAATGCTGTCGGTGATTCGTGCGTCTTAGTGAGAGCGCGTAGTTACTTGGCAGGTGTTGCAGTGGCAGGTGTTGCTGTGGCAGGAAGCTCGCCGATGAACTTGCCCTTGGCGTCAAAATCTTTGAGATTCTTCATCATGCCGATGAGCGCATCAATCGCGCGATCATTGAGTTGACCCTTGAATGTCGGCATGACATTGCCATAGGTGTCCACGACATGCGCTCCAGGATTGAGTATCGATTCGCGAAGGTAGCCTTCAGGCGCTTCGTACTGCTTGCCTGGACCGATGAAGTCGCTCAGTGGCTTGCCGTTGTCGACCTTGTGCGTGGTTTGGGGGTTGGAAGTTCTTTCCCAAATGTTGCCGCTACCGTCGTAGTTGCCCCACGATGGTCCCGTGCCAACCGAACCGTCAAGCGTGTGGCAACTTGCGCAACGCTTGAAGAGAATCGGTCCAGCCTTGTAGTAGAGCTCCTCAGCGGGAATCACATCAAGCCATTGCGCTCGCTTCGTGAGCCACGCATCAAAGTCAGTTTGATTGAGCACATACACCCGGCGATTCATGTTCGAGTGATCTTTGCCGCAAAACTCCGTGCAGAAGAGCCAGTGGCCATCCTCTTCCTTCTCCATGCCCGTCGGGTTGTCTGCTTGGAACCACAGCGTGCTAAAGCGACCAGGCACGACATCGTTCTTCACGCGGAAGTCGCGAATGAAGAGCGAGTGCAACACATCGTCGCTGCGCATGACCAGTTTCACTGGCCGCCCTGCAGGAATATACAAGTCTTGGCTATCCGCTCCGTTTGGATACTTGAATGTCCAGTTCCAACGCGACGCGGTGACATCAATCTGATAGCAGTTGGCTGGCGGAGTCTTGGCAATCATGAACCCCTTGAAGCCCACGAAGAAGATGAAGACCACGATGATCGTTGGAAGAATTGTCCAGCCGAGTTCGAGCGCAGTGTGATGGCTCGGTCCACGCGCATAGACCTCGCGACCCTTCTGTCGATACTTCCACATGAAGTAAAACATGATGCCGACGACCAGCACGAAGAAGAAGTAGTTGATGTAGTTGAGGAACTCGAACACCCAATCGAGATCAGCCGCCACCGTCGAGGCGCCCTTAGGGAGCCAGAAGGTCTTCGGCGAAACAGGAATGCCCTGCGTCACTAATGGATCGGTGCTTGCTTGCATGAGGAGGTTTGGAATCTGGTTCAGCACGGGCAATCGCCTCTAGAGTTCACGTCGGTCTTCGCGTCGGTCTTCGCAGCGGTCTTCGGAGCGGAGTGCTCCTCTGCGCTCTTCTTCTTCAAATCAGTACGCCACAACACACCGAGCCCAATCGCAAGGAAAAGCACGGTGACTGCTCCGCCGATAGACATGATCCGTCGCGCCTGCAGCACATAGCCGCGGGCGTCAGGGTCGTAGATGTGGCACCACAGAATGAATCGATCAATCGTCGAACCAATGCGACCTTGCGAGGCTTCGAGCAGCCCCATGCGAAGATCCGTTGGTTCAAACTTCGTTCCGTACATGTAGCGACTGATCTTGCCTTCAGGCGTGATCAGATACAGCGCCGCGGCATGCGCGTAGTCGCCGTTCTCTTGCACTTTGAATTCGAAACCAACCGCATCAGCGACCGACTTCGACATGAGCGCAGTCCCCGTGAGGAAGTGCACGCCGAGTCCTGCGCCTGCGCGATCGAATTCAGCGAGATAGCTTTCTTTCTTGGCCTTCGCGAGCATCGCGGTCTCAGTCGGATCAATTGAGATGCACACGACTTCAAACTCTTTGCCTGGCAACCAATCAATGTCTTTGAGGCCGCGAAACGCGCCGTTGAGCACGAGGTTGCAAAGCATCGGGCACTTGTTGTAACCCAGTTGCAAGAGCACGGGCTTCTCGCCGCCGAACTTGCCGCCGAGGAAGTAATCGCCCAACCGCACTTGCTCACCAGTATCCGAGGTGAAACGCGTATCCAACGGAAGTTGCGCCTCAAGGTGCTCGATGATGTCGACGCCTTTGACTTCCTCAGGCACTCCGAGATTCAACTGCGCGCTCGCGGTCGTTGGAAACGACAACAGCATGACTGACGCGAACACTGACGCGAAGGCGCAAGTGAAGCGGGTGAAGTTGGAGCGGAGTGAGCCGGGCATGTTGAATGGGATTCGTTACTTCGCCAACAGTTCCATAGCGCGCTCGATCGGAATACGGATGCGATCAGTCGGCTTGTCGTCGACCTCTTCGGTGTAGGTGCCGTAGGCGCCAAGCAACGCGGTCTGCTCAACGCGCAAGTTCGTTGAGAAGGCGGGCTTCTCATCGATCACATAGTCCTGAATCAGGTCGCGCTGCACGCCAAAGAACAGCACGCAGACGGTGAGCGCGAAGGTGACGAAGAAGATGATGCCCACGACCGAGTAGAACCAAGTGACGCCCATTTCTGGATCGTCGATCTGCGTGGTGGTTGGTGCTGGTGAACTCATGGTTATTCCTCAAACTGTGTCATTGACGATCGTCGTCACATATTTTCGAAGCGAAGACTGTCGGCAAGGCGTGGGTCTTTCTTCGGAACCAACGCGACGCGTGAAAGCGTGGTCACTGTGCCTGCGCCAACAGCGCCGATCACACCAAACAGAAACAAGAAGTTGACCGGGTTGCCGAAGTGCGTGACTTGGTTCTCGTACTTCGTCGCTATCTCAGAATAGGTCTTGAAGGTTCCGATGTCGTGCGGAATCTCAGGCATCACGAGCCAATAGAGATCGACATAGTGAAAGCACAACATCCACACCCCAGCAAATGCAAGCGACGGTCCATATCTCTTCGGCCAGCGGCTGATGAACATGAGAAACGGAATGGCGAAGTGACCGAAGAGCAACGCGAAACTCAGCGGCGCCCATCCACCCAATTGACGCGCAAGGAACCAACCGGTTTCTTCAGGAATGTTCGCGTACCAAATCAGCATGTACTGGCTGAACGCGATGTACGCCCAGAAGACCATGCCGAACGCCCAGAGGAGTTTGCCGAGATCTTGGAAGTGCTCATTGCTCACGATGCCTTTGAGCGTACCGAGGCTCTTCAAGCGAACCGTGCACAAGATCATCGTTGAGTAGCCCGCAGTGCAGCAGCCCGCGAAGAAGTACACGCCGAACATCGTCGAGAACCACGCTGGCGAAAGCGACATGATCCAATCGAACGCGGCGAAGCTGATCGAGAGACCGAAGAGAATCGCAGCAGGACCTGACCACTTTTGCATGCGCTCGGAGAGTGCGATGTCACCGCTCGAATCTTGCTTCACGCTGTTGCTGAAGTAGAAGTTTGCGAGGAACGCCCAGATCACGAAGTATGCAGCGGCGCGCGACCAGAAGAAGGTTGGATTGAGGAATCCTTCTTTGGCGTGGACGATGTGATACTCAGCAGGATTGTTCGCACGGAGCGATTCCATGTCGGCCCAAATCCAAATCATGTTGGCTTTGCCGAGGAACCACAACACCGCAAACGGCAGGAAAAGCAGCCAAATCCAGCGAAGATTCAATGCGATTGCTTCAGCAATGCGACGCACCGCGACCGACCAACCTGCGCGAACGAGATGTTGAATCGTGACGAAGAAGAGCGCGCCGAGGCACATGCTCAGACCAAAGAGGAACGCAATCAGATACGCGCGCCAAGCGTGCGCAACGGTGGTTCCGAATGCACCTGTGGCTGCGACTGCGAAGCCGCCGCCGAGACCAATGACGGCGCCAATGACGCCGAGGTTGCGAACCACCAACGCTTTTGCGGGCAATGTAATGTTCGATGCAGCGAGTGGAGATTCACTCGTCGCCTGTGCGTGTGCATGACTCATCACTTCACCTCCGCTTGCTTCAATTTGCCGCGAAGTTCAGGCGGTACATCCTGCAGTGATGCGTTCTGCGAAAGCTGCAACGCCTTCACATACGCCGCAATCGCCCAACGATCTTCGATGCTGATCTGCGTGCCGTAGCCCGCCATCGTGCGCACGCCGTTTGTTGCCACGTTGTAGATCATTCCGAGTGGATGCTCCCGCACGATTGGATCGTGCAGACTCTTCGCTGTCACCCATGTCGAACCATTCGGTGGTCCGTTAGTGTTGGCCATGAGTTCCATCCCGCGCACATTGACCGTTCCATCACCAAAGCCTGCAAATCCGTGGCATGGCGTGCAGTAAATGTTGTAACGCTGCTGACCGCGCGCGAGAAACTCGGCGCTCATGATCATGCCTGCAGGAAGCGTGGGTGCCCACGCGCCATCGACGACGCCTTCATTCAAGTGCGCATCAAGGTTCGTTTCACCGCTAGCGACTGTGCCTTCAACGGCGTAGCGCTGCGAGCGACCGTCCGCAAACAGTGGATTCTTCGTTTGCGACTTGAACTTCGGTTGGAAGTCCATGTCGAAGAATATGTGCACCGCGCGTTCAGGATCTGGCGTCGCACGCGTGCGCGCAATGATGACAGGCGGCAACGCAAGCGCGAGCACTGCGGCGACACCGACAAAGATCATCCATCGTGGAGGAAGCGAAATCATGGGTTAGTCCTCCACCAATTCGATCGCAGTCGGATCGAGGGTCTTGAGGAATTCCTCGGTCTTCTTAGGCAGGAACTTGGGATCGCGCGCTTCGATCACGATGAAGAAGCGATCGTTCGACGCGCGACGGAAACGATTCGATTTGAACAGCGGGTGATGCAAACTCGGCAGACCATTGAAGAGGAACATGAGTCCCACGCAACTGAGCGCCGAGAAGAGAATGGTGAGTTCAAAGATCACTGGAATGAACGCAGGCAAACTCATTGCAGGCTTGCCTGAGATGAGGAATGGATACCCCGTCAACCACACGCCCGCCCAAATGGTCCAGCCCACGGAGTTGGTGAACGCCTGCAAGCAGAACGCTGCGATCGTGCCTGTCGCGCCCGCGCAAAACACGCAGACGGGAAGGATGGTGCGCTTGATGCCCATCGCGCCGTCAAGGCCGTGCACAGGAAATGGCGTGTGGCAATCCCACCAGCGATATCCCGCATCGCGAACCTTCGCGGCTGCATGCATGAGATCGCCTGGCGTCTCGAATTCGGCCAAAAGACCGTGGATTCGCGGCGCTTGCGCGGGCGTGTCTGAGTGAGTGGTGACTGGAGTCGCCATGAGTTTTAGACCTGAGTGTGAACCTGAAAAGTGAATCGCGAGAGAGTTGGTACCGAAGACAGCGCGCGGGAATCAGTGATGCGCGTGTCCATGCTTGCCAGCACCCGCACCATGCGGATCTGCTTGCGGCATGACTGCCTTCACTTCCGCCATCGCAATCATCGGGAGATAGCGACAGAAGAGAAGGAACAGCGTGAAGAAGAGACCGAACGCGCCGACCATGGTGCCGATGTCGACCCAAGTTGGCGTGAAACTGTCCCACGAGGTTGGAAGGAAATCGTTCGCAAGGCTCGACACGATGATGACGAAGCGTTCGAACCACATGCCGACATTCACGATGATCGACAGCACGAACATGATCGGAATGCTGGTTCGCAACTTCTTAAACCAGAAGAGTTGCGGCGTGATCACGTTGCAACTCACCATGATGAGATACGCCCACCAGTACTGACCAAAGGCGCGGTTCATGAAAGCGAACTTCTCGTACATCGCACCCGAGTACCACGCGATGAAGAACTCCATCGAGTAGGCGTAACCCACCATGCAACCAGTCGCAAGGATGACCTTGTTCATGTTGTCGAGGTGGCGAAGTGTGATGAGGTCCTTGAGACCGAAGAGTTCGCGCGCGGGAACGGCGAGCGTCACCACCATGGCGAAACCAGAGAAGATCGCCCCTGCAACAAAGTACGGCGGAAAGATCGTGGTGTGCCAGCCTGGAAGCTGCGAGGTTGCGAAGTCAAACGACACGACGGAGTGCACGGAAAGCACCAGCGGCGTGGAGAGCGCAGCGAGAATGAGATACGCGCGCTCGTAGCGATGCCAGTGACGATTCGATCCGCGCCAGCCGAGTGCGAACAATCCGTAGCCGAGTTGTTGCAGTTTGCCCTTCGCGCGATCGCGAAGCGTCGCAAGATCAGGCACCATGCCCGTGTACCAAAAGAGCAAGGAGACGGTGAAGTATGTGCTCACTGCAAACACGTCCCAAAGCAGCGGCGAGCGGAACTGCGGCCACATTTCCATCTGGTTTGGAATCGGGAAGAGCCAATACGCGAACCACACGCGACCAACGTGAATGCCAGGGAATGTGCCCGCGCAGATGACTGCGAAGATCGTCATCGCTTCAGCGAAACGATTGATGCCCGTGCGCCATTTTTGACGGAACAGAAAGAGGATCGCGCTGATGAGCGTTCCTGCGTGACCGATGCCGACCCAGAACACGAAGTTCGTGATGTCGTAGGCCCACATGACTGGGTTGTTGAGTCCCCACACACCGACACCCGTGAGGAAGAGGTATCCGATGCAGACGCCGAGCACGCTGAGAAGACCGAGCGACAGCGTGAAGCAGATATACCACGCAATTGGCGCCCTCTCAGCTTCACTCACGCGACAGACCGTCGCAGTCACTTGGCTGAACTTGTCCATGTTGAGGACAAGTGGCGCGCGCTCGCCTGGGCGTTCAACGGTGTTGTCGCTCATGCCCGTGAGGTGGTGATCCATAGATGACTTGTGTCCGAGCGTTGTCATGAGTGCGCTCCTGCTGCGTGATCGTGACCGTGATCGTGATCATGACCGTGATCATGATCATCCGCCCCATGCTCAACGCCTGGGTTCTTCACGCGCGCCAGATACTTCACTCGTGGCTTCACATTGAGTTCTTCGAGCATCGCGTAGCTGAGCTTGCTTGCGTTGAGCTTTGCCACGCGGCTTGTCGCAACATTGAGATCGCCAAAGACGATCGATTGCGTTGGGCACGCTTGCTGACACGCACTCACAACAGTGCCATCAGGAATCGACCAACTCGCCTTGCCACTGTCGACGCCGCCTGCGTTCGCCCATGCGTTCTTCGCTCGAATCTTGGCGTCACTAATGCGTTGCGTGCAAAAGGTGCACTTCTCCATCACGCCGCGCGAACGCACCGTGACTTCAGGATTGAACTGCATACGCGGCCACGCATCAGGCTTCTCGGTGATTGGATAGTCAACGTCAGCAATCGTCTTGTAGTACTCAGGCTGCACCTTGAGGAAACCTTCTTCGCGCGACGGTTCGCGTCGTTGATAATCGAAGAAGTTGAAGCGTCGCACTTTGTACGGACAGTTGTTTGAGCAGTAGCGCGTGCCGATGCAGCGGTTGTAGATCAT
The DNA here is from genome assembly GCA_003671065.1 of Planctomycetota bacterium. Classification (GTDB taxonomy): domain Bacteria; phylum Planctomycetota; class Phycisphaerae; order Phycisphaerales; family SM1A02; genus QWPT01. The sequence goes on from QWPU01000036.1 coordinate 11,415, forward strand.
CATGTTGATCCCCTGCTCATCATGCGTTGTCGCGGCCACTGGACACACTTGCTCGCACGGCGCGTTTTCGCAATGCATGCATGTAACTGGCTGCAATGCGAAGCTGTTTGGATTCGCTGCGTCATTGCCACGGAAGTAGCGATCGATGCGAATCCAATGCATTTCGCGACCGCGCGCGACCATCGCTTTGCCGACGATCGGCACATTGTTCTCTGCTTGGCACGCGATCACGCATGCGCTGCAACCTGTGCAGGTTGAGAGATCAATCGACATCGCCCAGCGGAACTTCGCGCCGTCAAGATTCGATTCTTCCCACAACGACAGACGATGCGCGACATGCACTGCTTTGCTCGCGAAGGCAGGATCAGCCTTGTACGACGTAAGGCTTGCTTCACGCACGAGGCCCGGAAGACGCTCTTGAATACCAGTGTTTGGAATGGCTGGATTGAGCGCGTCAGCGACACCGTGATCTTGCGTGTGCGCGATCGTGTAGGTCGCGCCGGTCTTCTCAATCGTTGCGTTCACACCACCGAGAGTTGCAGTGGTGCGCAGTGGATATGCGTTGAAACCTGCGTCCATCGCAACGCGACCAGCGACTTCTCCGCGGCCGTAGCCGAGCGCAAGAGTTCCGCAGTTGTCAGCGTGACCAGGCACGATCCACGCAACGACTTCCATCGATGCGTTTCCTGCACTGACCTTCACCATGTCGCCTGAAGCAATGCTCTTCGCCTTTGCCGTTGTAGGCGAAAGAAGAAGTGCGTTGTCCCATGTGATCTTCGTGACGGGATCAGGAAGCTCTTGCAGCCAACCGATGTTTGCGCTTGCGCCGCCTGCGGTTTTGCAATCGAAGAAGAATGACACTTCGAACTCGCTGCTCGCTGCCGCTGCTGCTGATGTGCAGAGTGCAGAGACATTGAGTGTTGGCGCTTTGCCTGCAATCGCTGCAGTCGCATCGACATAGCCGCGATCAAGATTCGTACGCCACCATGCTTCAAACGCCACACCCGAAAGCCCGCTCAACTTCATGTGCGTGCGGCGAGTGATCTCGTAACTCGACACTTGATCGTCGGCTGTCAGCAGCGCGAGCACTTCAATCGCGCAGCGACCACCTTGCGCGTCGTCAAGCAACGGAAGAATGAGCGGCTGTTGAATCGTGATGGAGCCATCGATCGCGCGACCATCGCCCCAGCACTCGAGGCTGTGCGCAACTGGAACATTCCAATGGCACGCCGACGACTTGCTGGTTTCGTTCGCGTAGAACGAGAGATGCACAACATTCTTCGCCTTCAACATCTTCGCCGCAAACTCAAGATCAGCAGGCGCGTCGTAGAGTGGATTGCCACCGAACATGACGAGCGTGTCGATTGTGCCTGATGCGAGTGCATCAGTGAGTTGCTTGAGATCGGTTGCGCAAGCCGAAGTCGCCGCGTCAACATACGACACCGTGTTACCCACAGCGCCGAGTTTTGCGTTGATCGCAGCCGCAATTGCAATCACCGCAGGATCTTGCAGCGAGCCTGCAATCACAAGCGAATCCTTGCCAGCAGTCTTGAGATCTGCGATCAATTGCGCGAACACTTCTTTGCCGTGTTCTGCAAGAAGTGACGACGCGCGAGCGTGTGATGCAAGCGCATCAACACCACTCACGCCGAGTTCCTTCGCAACAAGTGCTGCGAAAATCGCGACATCGCTGCGACGAATTGCAAAGCGTTCATCCGCGCTCATACCAGTGATGGTGAGCGACGGCTCCACGACATACATGCGCGACTGCGTCTGCTTTGATGCATCAGCACTTTCGATGCGGCGACCCTTCGCCCAACCAAATGCGTGCGCGACATTCGTGCTTGGATTACCGAGCGTGTCGTCATCGAGCACGAGAATTGCTTTCGCCTTTTCAAGCGCAAGCATTGGTCGTGAAACGCCGAGCGCCGCAGCAACTTGATCGGTCGAATGTGGATCCCACGAAGTCCAGAGTGCCTTCGGATACATCGCTTGAAAGCGCGACTTCATGTCGGCAAGCGTCGGTCCAGTTGTAGCGTCAGTGAGAATCGCCAGACCTGCACCTTGCGTTGACTTGTGTGCAGCGGCCGTGCTCGCGCACCACGCACTAAACGCAGTCCAATCACTCGCTTGACCTTCTTTAGTCAGCGAGCGACTGCGATCGGGGTCATAGAGTTCGATCACGCGCGACTGAATGATTGGATTCGATCCGCTCGCAAACGGAAGCGCAGGATTACCTTCGAGTTTGATCGGACGACCATCGAAACTTTTCGCAAGCACTGGCCAGGAGATGCCAAAGACATCAACGCTCGTCGCATAGTGCACAGGTACGCCGTCAAGGTGGCCCTTCTCGGCTTGCGCGAACGGAACAATCTTCGTGTCAGGCCATCGTCGGCACGCCGCAAGACCCGCGATCGCGAAACCAGCGCCCATGAGTTTGATGAAGGTGCGGCGATCATCACCCGAAGCAAGTTCTTGCGCGTTGGGTCCGAACTCGTTCGCCATAAGCGTTCGGAATTCAGGCGTTTTCTCGAGGTCATCAACGCTGCGCCAGTATTCAGCGCGCGCGAATTTCGGCGTCGCTTCGGTGGACGCGGTCGAATGATCGCATCCAGTCGCAACTGCCTCGCTGGCAACAGTGAGGGCTTCCACATCGTGGGATTTTTGAATCCGTGATTCGTGCATCGTGGTGTCTCGCGTCAGCGGTGGCAGGTCGAGCAGTCGCTGCTCGGTTGGATGTCAAACTTTTTCTTCACTGCCTCGCGGTCAGCAAGCGTCAAGTCAGTGAGGGAGTCGAGCGAGAGATTGGTGATCTCGCTGATTGGGCGCAAATTGTCGGTCGGATTGCGGTGGCACTCAAGGCACCAGCCCATGGAGAGCGGCGACTTTTGATAGACGACTTCCATCGTGTCAATGCGACCGTGGCAGCTGACGCAGCCGATGCCGCGATTCACATGCGCGCTGTGATTGAAGTACGCGAAGTCAGGCAACTTGTGCACGCGCGTCCACTCGACCGAAAGTCCAGTCGCAACACTCTCACGAAGCGGCGCCAACTTCGGGCTTTCTGGATGAATCTGCGTGTGACAGTTCATGCAAGTTTGCGACGGAGGAATCGAAGCGTGCGCGGCCTTCTCGACACTGGAGTGGCAGTAGCGGCAGTCCAAGCCGAGTTCGCCAGCGTGCAACGCGTGGCTGTACGGAATGGGTTGCACGGGTTGATAGCCAACCTCGAGCGTCTTGGGACTGAAGCCATACGCAACGAAAAACGCCGCGTACAAAGGGATAGTCATGCCGGCAAGGATGATGGTCGGCAACAGCAGGTTGGACCATCGAGGAAAGAGGAATCTACTCATGGTTTGCGGAACTCCGAAACGCGAGTGTAAACACACAAAAAAGACTAAACACAACTTCGTGCTAAATTTCACGAAGATGAATCGACGATCGTAAAGGCACACCCGCCGACCGTCAACTGAGCAACCGTCACCGAAGGCAAGTTATCGGAGGACCTGACCACGTCCCTTGAAAGGCGGATCAAGGTGTCGGTAGTCACCCCAGGCGAACAGGACCGACGGGTGAGCGGAAGCTAAGTGAGCGCAGATAAGCCACGAGTGCGCGCATCGGT
>QWPU01000037.1 GCA_003671065.1 Planctomycetota bacterium
GGCGCGCGGTTGTTCCAACTGCAGAAGGAACAGTTCGAGCGATCGAAAGATGCAACGAACACGCGGAGTGCACATGGATTCGCGCGGCGACTTTGGCCGGCGGTGAACATCGAAGGACCTGCTGGAGTCCCAAAGGTCGAGCAGCAATGGGGTGTCATCGTGGAGGATCTGATCGCGATCGGCGAAGCGATTGATGCGATGCGTTCCTACTTCAGGATCGCTGCTGCGCAAGCCGCGGAAACACCGACTGGGTCGAAGAGTGACCGCACTGCGAGAGATTTGCAGAAGTCGGTCGACCGTTGCTTCGACGATGCGCAAGACGAATTGAAGACGACGAGCAAGGTGCTCCTTGATCGCGATAAGCTCAATCTTGAGTTGGTGGACATTGGGAGGCATCCGTGAGCCTCGCAGCTACAGACATCACTCTCTTCACGCCCGTCCGCGTGTCACACATCACGCCTTTGCAAGATCTTGAACACTCATGAGCGACACCGACACCAACCTCGTCGTCTATGCAAAGCGCTTCAGTTGGATCGCCGCGGGGACCATCGTGGCGCTGCTGGCTTTCCAGTACTTCCGCACGCGCGAAGCCGATGCACCGCCGCCTGCGACCGTCACGATCAGCGCGGAGGATGCGGCGCGTGCAGCAGCCAATGCGTTGGCTGAGCAACCAGTCGCGCTTGCGTTGGAACCAGTCGCCGTCGAGCCAGTGCGACAAGACCGAGACCACGATGGAGTTGTTGATGAAGAGGACGAGTGTCCCGATGCCGCATTGTTCACTCACAAGCACAAGTATTTTGCCGACACTGATGGTGATGGCAGGGGCGATCCCGCGGTGTCCACGCTCGCCTGCGATCAGCCGCAAGGATTCATCGACAACAGCGATGACATGTGTCCGCGCAATCCGCTCAAGATGGTGCCGGGCACGTGTGGATGTGATTGCGACTTCGATGATGTCGACATCAATGAAGACCGCACGCCTGATTGCCTCGAGGTGGAAGGCGCGGACGGCATCGCCAATCGCGCGAAGCCTGGATGGACACCAAACGCTGAAGGTTGGAACTCGCTGAAGGAACTGCGCGCGGAGATGACGGCGATCAGCAGCGAGTTGAAGCGCATCAAGGGAGCGATCCGCTCAAGCAGTTCGTCGTCGATACAGAGTGGACTTCCAGCGTTTGAGACTGTGCTGACCAACGCGCTCACTCAGCTCAATGAGGTCGGGGCGCGTCTGTACCAAATGCAAAAGGAGCAGTTTGTTCGATCGGAAGATGAAGCAAATCGACTGAGCGCGAAGGGCTTTGTGCAGAGCTTTTGGAAAGTGATCGTCGTCGATCAAGTCGCCGATGCAAAGGTGAAGGCGTCGTGGACATCGATTGTCCAGGACCTCATCGAGATTAACAATTCGATCAGTGAGAAACGCGCGAACTTTGACGCGAATGCCGAGACGTACCCCGAACGAGGCTCGGGCACCAAGCGCGAACGGCCACAGGAGAAGGCGCGCAAAGAAATTGAGGAAGCGTTCAACCGCGCCGAGAAGACCGTCAAAACTGCGAGCAAGGTCCTCATGGACATCGACGACCTCAAGCGTGAGTTGAAGGAGCTCGCCAAGCGCGACTCATGAACTAGCGCATGCCACAACTTGTGACGGCGCTCGTGCGTCAACGCACGACCTGTTCACCCACGCTCATCGGGCGACTCCGTCATTCGTCACCGCGCCGCGTCACTCTCTCGCTGCGCGCGCTGCTCCCTCAGGCGTCTGTCGGAACCTGAATACCTATGAATGCAAAATGTCACAACTGTGGTCGCGAATACATGACGGCGCGCACGCTCGCGGGCAAGGCTATTCCCTGCCGTTCGTGTCGAGCATTGAACGATGGTGCGGGGGGGCCTCCGCCTCTCCCCTCGGTTGACAGTCAAGCCCGAGACTCGAACAAACTGTCACTAGGCAAGCCACTTGCGGGTGCCGCGTTTGATGTCGGTGAAACGCAGCAGCGCCCTGACCCGCGCGTCGTCGCCGCGGCCGAAGTGAAAGCCGCCATCGCGGTCGCGCAGGCCAACGCCGCGCGTCCGCAAGCGCAACGCGTGGGCGCAATGAATCGTGTCGTGATGGCGATGGGTGTCGGCGCAGCGATGATTGCGCTGGTGGTCGTTGGCGGTCTGCTCTTCATGCGTTACTTGCAATCGCCAAGCAGCAGGGACCGCGATTGGACCAAAGCGCAAATCGCCGTGCCCCAAGTCGTAAGTTTGAACGGCAGCGGATCTGGTTTCATCATCGAAGAAGAAGGTCGACTGTGGATCGTGACGAACTTCCACGTGCTGCAAGGCGTGCGCGAAGTGGCGCTGCACTTTCGTGATCCGCGCGATGGTCATGAATTGTTCAGGCTTCCTGGTCTGCGCACGGGGGAGTTCACGGTCGATTTCAGCATCAAAGATCGTGACGGTCTGCCCGTAGCTGGCGCGGGTCGCGAACTCGCCGCGCTCTCGGTGGAAACTTTTCGTCCGCAACTCGAGAGCATCGGGGTTGTGCCATTGAGGATCGCGTCACCCAAAGACCTGCGCTCAGGATTGCGCGTCGTGGCGTTTGGTCATCCCAGTTCGAGTGCGACCGCATTCGATGTGTCGGAAAATCCTGAGGGTGCCAGCACGGCGGTGCACAGCATCTTCGACGGCATTATCTCGGGAGTTCATCTCGCAGATGGTGTGCCCACGCTTCTGCAAACCAATGCCTCCGTCACCGATGGTTGCATTGGAGGTCCGCTCCTCTTGGAGTCATCGGGTGAAGTGGCAGGCGTCACCGCGTGGGTCGAAGTTGATCCGAGTTCGGGTGGACCAAAGGTTGGGATGTCGTATGCCCTCGCCGCCGAGCAAATCATCGCCGTGATTCGCGAGAGTGAGCGATTCCGCCTCATGCGTGCGGAGCTCATCAATTCAGCGCGTGAAACGGTCGCGCTCGCTGAAGGAGAATTGGAAGAAGTAGGGTGGCCGACGTTTTTGAAACTGGACGCAGCGGTGGAGGCACTCAAGGGCGAAGGGTGGAGCCTCGCGTCGAGCAAAGTCGCTGTCACTGACTCGAGCGGGAGTTACACGGGTGTCTATCGCACGACGGGGCCGGGCTCCGTCGAGCTTGCGATTCTCGCGCTGCCCAAAGATGATCGAATTGATCTTGATGTAGGAGACGTCGAGGTGGCAGGTGTCTCTGGCGTGGGAAGCAACAACGCGAGCGAGTCAGGAAAACTGACGGTGGTCATGTTGACATTCCCAGGAACCGACCGACTGTTGAGCGTCGCACCGGGGGCCGAGATCGCCGTACCGATCCAGACCTACTTCGCACGCTTTCTCGTTCCCGCTCGATTCGTCGTTGCGATTTTAGAGCGACCTGTGGCCTCCGCTCCGAGCGGCGGACCGCGATCAAGCACGTCGGAACCTTCGCGTCCCTCGCAGGCTGAGACCACTGTGACTGTCGATGAGCGCAGTGAACTGGATGAATCGCCGCCACTGTCATCGCAGGCTTCACCAGCATCTTCTTCTTCACCACCAGCTACTGCTTCACCACCAGCCACAGCGCCATCGGTTGCGCAAGGCGGAGTCGCATCGGCAGTTGAATTGCACGATGGCATGGCGCCGGTGGTGTTTGCCTCGAGTTTGATCGGCTTGCGCGAGTTTGACTTGCGCTTTCTGACCAACCAATCTTCGAGCGACGCGTTCGATCAACTGAATGAAGCGTTCGTCACGGACACGCACAGCTTTCACCCCGACGATCCGCGGTTTGCGGAAGACATCATGTGGGCCTCGTTGTTCTCTCGGTTTTACTTTCGATCCGCGCCCGACAAACTCGGCCTGCCTGACACGCGTCCGCTGTTCGAAGTTCACTTGACCAACGTCCCTGCGCAGACTCGTGCTGGGGTTTACCTCGATATCGATCCCGCATGGCGCCGCTATCTCTCGCTTGGTTCTACGGGACTTGTTTCGAAGAGCGATGCCATCGAGCTCGTGCCTTCGATCAGCAAAGCCGACGGCCGATTCACGGCAGAGGACGGGCACTATCACTTGGCCCTCCAGCTTCCGTGGAATGATGAAGAGCTGCGCAGACTCGACCATGCGGTTGAGATTCCCTACACCGTGCGCGTGAAGTATCAGGACGGCACGGAAGATGCGATGTCGGGACGAATGCGCGTCAATCCACCGACCGAGGTAGAGCAGCTCTATCCATTCGGATTGGGGTTTGCAGCGCTCGTCGATGAAACTCATCCGTGGATCAAGCAGTTGATGGACGAGATCAATCACGATCCGAAGGTGGTGGCGGCGGGGCTCTCGATTGCGGGAAGCGGTGGAACAGCAGAGGACGCGCTGGTTTCGATCTACCTCGTATGGCGTGAACTCGTGCTGCGAGGAATGCGCTATCAAAATCTCACCGCTGCGGATGTTGGCGCGCAACGCTGCCGTTCGGTTCACGAGTCATTGAGCGCCGCCAACGCGAACTGCATCGATGGCGCGATCTTGCTTGCGAGTTTCATCGAGGCGATGGGATTGGAAGCGCATCTCGTCATGACGCCGGGTCACGCGTTGGTGTGCGCGCGCTTAGGTGGCGACTCAATCCTCTTCATTGAAACAACCATGTTGAGCCAAACGCCCGCGAAGGGCGCGAAGACTTACCTCGATGAGCTGTTCGATCCCATTCGCGCCAAGAACGCGTTTTTCAAAGATCCGTCCTTCGACAGCTTTGAAGTTGCGTGCGCCGCGGGGTTAGAAGAAGTGGTCCGTGCTCACAATGATGCGCAGCCAATTCTCTCGGAGTTCAGAAGGCTGCGTCAATTGATGGACCAAAGCTCATCCGCGCCGATTGACGAGTTTCTTCTTCAGTGCGCGCAACTCGGTAGGCAAGTTCAAGTCGTCCCCGTTTCGCTGGCACGCAAGAATGGTGTTCGTCCCCTCGGCGCTCCGACGAACATCAACGCGAAGTTTCGCATTCCTCCACGTCGATCGAACTGATTGACTGTCGCTTCTTCAACAAGACCAACATGGCACTCCGCACACTTGTTCCTTCCATCACCTGTCCTCACTGTTGGGCGGAGTTTCCGCCGGCGCAAGTGCGCTATGTCTCTGAACACGAGACGTTGCGTGGCGACTCTGTTCTCGGTGAAGGCGCACAGATGCGATTTCTTCCCAGTCGGTTCGATGCACGAGGTCGCGCAATTGATCCTGCGGGAAGCGTGTGCTCGCGGATGGCGTGCAAGCGTTGCCATCTCGAACTTCCACCAGCGACGGTCGAGCTGCCGCAGACGATTCTCTCCATCGTGGGCGCGCCCGCGTGCGGAAAATCCGTGATGCTTGCGGCGGCGAGTTTCTCGCTTCGCTCTGGACTTGTCGTCGAAGGGCTCGACTTTCTCGACGCGGATCCAACGCTCAACGATCTCACGCTTGAGCTTGAAGCTTCGCTCTTTCGTTCGTCCACGCCTGATCAACCAACGATGATTGCCAAGACCGATTTGAGCGGTCGGCTCTATCGCGAATTTCAGATCGAAGACGCAACGTGGATGGCACCCAAGCCTCAACTGTTCGTGCTTGCTCGTGGTCAACGGCGTCAATTGCTTTGCCTCTACGACAACGCGGGTGAACACTTTCTTCCTGGTCACGACTCGGCGCATGAGCCGGTCACGCGGCATCTTGCTTCGTCGCGCGCGTTGGTGTTCGTCGTTGATCCCACGCAAGACCAACGAGTCATCGAACGATTGGGAGGACGCGAGACCGTGCGCGCGCGCGGCGGCGCGGGAAGCACCGAACAGCGGCAGGATCTCGTGCTGATCGAAGCCGCGAATCGAGTGCGTCGATTGCGTGCCTTGGGTGCGAGCGAGCCGTTGCCGTTTCGAATCATCATCGCGCTCGCGAAGGCGGACATTTGGGGCGGGCTCACGACGCCAGAAATCAGTGCTGGGTTTGGTAAGGCCGGAGTTGGTGAGGCGCGCATCAAGACCGCGCTCGCAGTTCCCGAACTCGATGTACTCGAGTCTGCACATGTGGTGTGCAGCGCGTTTCTAACCGAGCACATGCCAGAGCTTTTGGCGACGGCACGCGCGCTCGATCCAAAGTTTCGCATCGTTCCCTTCAGTGGGCTCGGACGCGCACCATCACGATCATCACTCGAGCTCGGTCTCACCATCTGTCCGCGCGATGTGCGTCCCGTGTGGCCTGCTGCGCCAATCGTCGTCGCGCTCGCCGAAGCCGAGCCACTCATGTTTCCCGAGTACGTTCGGCGATGAGTGCAGAGCTCGTACACACCTCAGTGCCGCGCGGACTTCGCGGCGACAGTGGATTCGCTACCGCAGTCGCTACGCGAGCGCTTCCGCGTGGACTCGAAGCCGTGTTCGTCGAACTCAGCGGATACGACCACGACGCTAATCGTTCCGTTGGATCTGATCGCGTCGATTGGGCGCACCGCATCGTGACGTTGGGGGGGAAGAGTTTTACCGTGCTCTCGCGCACTGCGCCCTGTGGCAGTGATGACAGCGGTCGCCCCAATCGCATCGCGCATCACATTCTGGTTGAACTTGCGGAACGCGCCGCCGCGGGACCCGCGTGGATGATTGAGTCATTCAAGGGGTTTGTCACAACAGTGCCTGCAATTGATGAGCGCGCGATCGGGCCGCAGCTTCCCGTCGGCGATGTTGCGCCGCGTCGTGCGTTGGCGTGGGAAGCGGCGGGATTTGATCCCGGTTGGGCGGGGATCGTCGCGCGCACATTGCTCGATGCGCGAGAGTCGATCTGTTACGTCATTCTGCCCAGCGAACTCGACACCCTTCCGCTGGTGAGCGATGTGCTCGCGCTACTACCCGTGGAGCGGCGATGGCTCACGACATTTTCGACGCGTTGGCAACGAACGCCCGCCGCGGCAAAGTGTCAGTTGCGATTCGTTCGCGCCGGCGCCACTGGGCTACAAAAACTATTGCACGAGCCTGGCGTTCGTCATGTCGTCATTGAACCGGGGATAGCAGCGGATAGCAGTGATGCCGCGCAAGCCGCGCGCGAAGGCAGGAAGGTTGAGTCGTCGCTCAAGCCGGTCCCGAGTACGCGCGTGCATCCGGTGCTTGCAGCAACTGCGCAAGTCGACGAAGCGGCAACAGAGCGAAGCAGCAATGCGCCGCCGCCGCCTCGGTCTCAAGATCCACAGGCGAGCACTGCCGAACTTTCGTTCGATGCAGCGGACGCGTTCGTCAAGTCACCAACCGCGGCCGCGACGGTCGTTGCGTCATCGCCCTCGTTCAACCTCGTTATTCCCGCATCGCCATCGCTGCTCGCGGCGTTTTCTCCACTGGCAATTTTGCTCTTCGCGTATTCAGCGATCGCCTTGGTGATCGCAGCAACGCTCTTCGCTCTTTCGTAGCAGCATTCGCTGCATACTCTCCAGTTGGTACTCGTGCTATGAACACCACACCAAGCGTTCGCTCCGTTCGAGAGGCAATCATCGACCAAGCGCGTCAGACCCAGCGTGATGACGTCGCCATGGACGCCATGCGCAACAAGGTTGCCGCGTGCGTGCACGGAGTTCGTCGCGCGATTGATCGCTCGAGCGACTTCGCGGCGCGCGGATTGATCGGCGAAGCCGCAGCGCTAGGCGATGACTTTCCCGATCTCGCGCGGCAAGCGGACGCTCTGTGCAGTCTCCCCACCAGCGATCCCGCCATCGCGCGGATGTGGACGGAAGAGATTGATATTCAAGGCATCGCGTTTCCGCTGCCGACGCGCGCGGAGGTCGACACCCTTGCTTCGTATTCCTCGAGAGCAGCCCAACATCGCACTCTGCTTGACGCGTTGCGAGTCTCGGCGCTTCGCGGTGAGCCACTAGGCGCGCGGCTGCGCATCTTGCGCCGCTTGCGTGTGGCAGATGAACGCAATCGAATGTGGCTCGATCAAATCGAAATCTTGGAGCAGGAATGGATCAAGCGGATCGCCGAGTTGCGTCATCGCACCGATGTGCGGCGAGAGGAACTTGATGAAGCGCTTGAGGCACTGGAAGCGAACGAGTGGGTGGCGAGCGTGCCGCGCGGACTGAAGGAAGAGATTTTGGCGAAGGTGAAGCCGTTGCGTGCGGATGAAGCGGTCGAGCGGTATCGAATGCTTGCGGCAGAGGTGCATGATGCAGCCGGCCGTATGGATCGTGAGGACTTGCTGCGACTGGAAGGCGCGTGGGCGTTGGTCTATCACGAGACAGGTCGCATGCCTGAGGAGTCGCTCGCGGCAGGCGTTGCGACGGCATTCGAGTGGCTGACAAGACTTGATGCAGCCGAGCAAGCGCTCGACGCCTTCAACGCCATCACCGAAACGCTCGAGCGAATGCTGCTGGAACGGCGAAGCGTTGACGATGTCGCGCGTCAGATCGCGTTGCTGCAGGATTGTGCGCTGCCCGCCCCCGAAGGATTGTTGGATCGTGCGCGAAGCTACATCGCAGATGATGCGGAGCGCGTGCGTCGACACCATCGCGTCGTGCTGGTCAGTGCCGTGCTCGGCGCGATCGTGCTCTCTGTCGCGGGAGCGCTGGCGATTCGTTCACATTCGGAGTCGAGTCGCATCGCCAGTGAACGCGAGTCGCTCCATGGGCACATTGAGGCGGGGGACGCGTCGAGAGCGCATGCGCTCGCGGAACAAATTCGCGCGGGGGGCGATGTTCACGAGGCACAGATGTTGGCGACGCTTGAACGGGAAGCAGTGCTCTTCGCGCAATGGTCAGCGCGCTCAGCCGAAATCGACGCGATGATCGAGGCCAGTGTCGCGGAACTCAAAACCGAGATCACGCGCGCACGGGCTGCCGCGCTGCAACGGATCCTGAGCGATGCCAGTAGTGGCGCGAGTTCACCGCAACTCACCGCGCTTGATGCGGCCGAACGCGCGCGACTCGAGAAAGTCGCGTTGCTCGATGATGCCGCACACGAAGCCGCGAACACGGCACTCGCGACGGCCGATGCACAACTGCGGGCATGGGCATTGCCCGACAAGTGGACGGATAGCGAGCAGCTCGCGCCTGAGCGATGGAAGGAATATCAAGCGACGCTCGAGCGCGTCGCGCAAGATCTTGCCACAGTGCGCCAGCAGATTGATGGCTTTGATGGTGGGTCCGCGCGCGTAGAAATTAGGTCTGAGGCGGTGCAGTCTCGACTGAATGAAGCGTCCTCGCGCTTTGACACGCTCAACGCAGCATTGCTGGACTTGCGTGCCGAGCAGCTCTGTCGCGCAGTCTCCATCGAGCAGGATTTCATCGTACGCCTTGAAGCGGCGCTGACGGAACACAGCGGCGTTTTGGCTCGCCAAGGCAGGCTCGCGGATTTTGAACACGCGAAGGATTTTGGTCCCGCATGGATTTCCATCGGTGCATGGCGCGACGAATACCGACCCCGGCTCGCGGTGATCCTCGGTGCCGACCTCGCGTTGACGGCGAATGCAGCTGATGCTGCGCGCGCGTGCGTCTTGCTGCAGGAATTCAACGCGAATCATCCCGCCAGCCCCTATCGATCGCGCATCGATGCGCTGATCTCAAATCTTGATCCGAACGCGGCGGCGGAGCGATGGTTACCTCAGCGCATTGCGCTCGAATTGGGTGATGAGCGACTCGCAAACATTGAAGTCGTTCCGATCACCAAGGGCAGACGCTTCTACCGACGCCCGAGTGTTGATCCCGCTGCACCATCGGTGCAAATGCTTCCGTGCAATCGCGCGCTCAAGAACATCGCGGATGTCCTCGAGGATCCCGAGAAGCTGAGTTCGATACTCGCCGTGTCTGCGCGTGAGGTGGTGGGGCAGACGAAGCCGTCCACAATTTCACGCGCGTGGAGCGGAGCACAGAGTTCGCTCGAGGAGGGCAAGCCGTACGAGGCATCAACGATCTTGGTTCAACTGCTTTCCAAGGTCAGTCAGGCCTCCGATGAGGAACCAATTTTCCAACTGCGCGCGCTTCGCATCGCGACCGCAGCCACGCTGCGCAGCGGCAACGCACCAGTCCAAGTTGAGCTTGCGCTGCGGCAATGGATCGCATCGTTGAAAGAGCTCGCACCTGATGCCGAGCTCGCGGATTGGGTCAGAGCGGGCTACGACAACTCCGCCAATTTCACGACGGCATCAAAACAGGCGCAGGAGGCACTCAAGCGTTTCCCTGATTTGCAACAGGCGAGTGCGCACGCAGCCACCGCGCAGCAGACCGAGGCGAAATTTCTCGTCGCGCTTGCTCCCGTTGGTGTGGTCGCGCCGGCAGGAGCGACAGGTGGGAGTCGCGAAATTGTCGGAAGCAAGTACTCGGGGCCGCTGGTCATCGCGGTGAACTCTGAGGGGACTGTGAACTTCATCGATGCAGTCGCGGCGAATGGAGCCATCAACACTGGCGGATGGGAATTGCCCAAAGGTCCAATGATCGTTTTTCGGAGGATTCCGTGATGACCAACGCGCCAACGAAATCGACCCACATCCTCGTGTACGCGTCGCTCGATCCTGAAGCGCGTTTTGGTTTGCCCATCGGGCAAGGAACGACGCCGAGTTCCGCCACCTGCTTCATTCTCACAACCGTGTTGAGCGCTGTTGCATACGGCACGGCGTACGCGCTGCGCATGGGCGAGTGGGGCGCAATCGTGTGGGAGTACATGACCGCTTTCGGTCGAATTCCCATCCCCATCATCGTGCTCTCGATCTGGTCGCTGGTCTTTCTGTTTCTCAAGTTGCTCAAGATCCGCGCACAGCGGCTTGCGTTGCGCATCGCGTTCGTTCCCGAAGACTCTGGATTCGTGCTCACGGAAAACACTGCAGATGAAGTGATTGATGCGATCGATCGTGCGGTCGATGATCCGTCGCGCTTTCTCTTCCTCGCACGCTGCCGCGCTGTGTTGCGCATGATGCGCAATCTCGGTCGGGTCTCGGATGTCGACGAGATCCTCACCTCGCGCGGTGACCAAGACGAATCGAGCATGGACTCGGGCTACACCATTTTGCGCGGGTTCATCTGGGCGATTCCTGTTCTTGGTTTCATCGGAACCGTGGTTGGACTCACGCAAGCGATGAAGCGGTTCGGCGCAACGATGGAGGCTGCAGGCCAGGATTTGGGCCAAATCACAGAGCGGCTCAAGACCGTGCTCGAGGGTCTAGACACCGCGTTCATCACGACGGCCGAAGCGCTCATCGCCGTGTTCTTCATCTACCTGCTGCAGTCATTCGTCCGCCGCGCAGACGAACAGTTGTGCGACGACATTCGCTCCGCCTGCTGGAATGTCATTGTCGCGCGCGTTCGGATTATCAAGCGGGAGATCTAAATGAGGAAGCGACGCTCTTCCAGTGTTCCAGTCTCTTTTTTCTCGTTTCAGGATGTCTTGTTGTGTTTGATCGGCGTCACCATCGTGATCACGATGACCATGCTGCTGCAGGTCGCCAAAGCAGTTGAAAAGAAGGCAGACGACGCTGCGACAGAATTCGCGACCGGCGTTCCCGAGAATCCTGCAGAGCGAGATTTGCGTGACCGCATTGCCGCTCTTCAAGCGGCAATCACGCAGGCACAGGTTCGTCCCGATGTCGATCCGCTGGCGCGCCGCGCAACGCTGCGTCAAGAGTTACGCGCAAAGTCATCCGAACTCGACGAGCTCGAGGAGCAGCAGCGCGAACTGGAAGCGCAACTGCGCGAACTTCTCGTCGCCAACCCCGAGGCAGCGACGCTGCGTGAGGTTCTCGAACTCGTTCGCATCCGAGATAACCGCGCGGCTGAACTCTCGCGCGCCGAACGCCGCAAGCAGATCTCGTTCATCATCGATGAAGCAGAATCGCTGCGACCGATCATCTTCGAGGTTTCTGCAGCGCGCATCGTGGTCACCGATGCATCGGATGGCGTGGCAATTCGCATCGCCGCGGGCACTATAAACGCGCAATGCATGGATGCACTGAAACTGTTCGCCGTGCTTGCACGTGATCGTCCCTCCTACATCTTGATGGTCGTGACTGCGTCGGGGATCGCAACCTATCGAACGCTTCTCGATGCGATCGCGACGCTTCCAGAAACGGAACGGCCGCGCGTCGGCGTCGACATCATTCCTGATGGATCCTTTGTTTCTCCCGCATTTCCTAGCGCATCACCAGGAGAACTCCCGTGAAACGCGCGGACGACGGGAGTGGAGAGAGCCTCGAGCTTTTGCTCGACACGATTTGCAACATGTTTGGAACGATCATCTTTGTCGCGTTGATCGCTGCACTGCTCGCGTTGACCTCGTCTAGAACCGTGCACCACTCGAGTGAGGATGTCGTTGCGTCGGAACGCGATCGCGTGATGACTCGACTGCGCACGACTGCGGATGAACTCGATCTTGAGCTGGCAAAATACCCCGCGGCGCCTGACGTCGATGTTGATGCTGATGCGGTGGAGCGGACGACACGTGCGCTAGGCGAGATCAAGCGCCGAAGAGATCTCATCAAGCAATACTCGAGTGCGCTGGAGATCTCACGCACGAACCTTGATTTAATGTCCGAGCAGGTCGGCCCGTTACGCGAAGAGATCGAGCGAATCGATGCCGCGCTGAAGACGGCGGAGTCTGCGTCGAGTCGCAAGATGCGCACTCCGCTCGAACGTGAGCTTGGGCTCAACATTTTCGTCATTGTGGTGTGGCAGGATCGTCTGTATCCGGTCTGTGATTGGACGACCCGCAACCACGATCCTTGCGAACGACTTCGCCAGTGGAGCGCACGATTCGTGGTGGCATCCCAGTGCAGCACACCGAGGTTTCAATGCGACATGTCCGGTTTGGACATTGAACGCAGAATCATGTTGCGTGAGGGCGCGGGGATTCCCATGGAGAGCGCGGGCGCGTTGCGCGCGAATGGCGACTTTACCGCGATGCTTGCGACACTCGACCCGACCAAAGATTTGATCGGGTTTATGGTCGCGCCTGACTCATTCGATTCGTTCGCGATGGTCAAGGAAGAGGTGTTGCGCGCCGGCTTCAATTACAACGTTGAGCCTTACGAGGCACGGCTACCGCTGTACATCGATAGTTGGGTGCAGGGCATCTCACGCGCGCAGTAACGTCATGGCGTGATGAACAGATACGTACCACTATTTTCACTAGCGATTTGTTGCATGATCGCCGCTGCCTGAGCTTCACCCAACGCGATGGTGTGAATGATCGTCGGTGTTTTTCCAACGTTCAGTTGCTTCAACAGGCTGGGGATGGTGGGTGGTATGAGTCCATCGGTCATGAAGTAAATGCAATCAGGAAGGGGACTGAGATTCGTAAATGCGAACTGGAATGCGCCCGTTGGGTCTGTTCCACCGCCGATGGATTGTTGTGCGATGAGCGCGAGCGCGCGGCTCACGTCTGCAGGTCCTTTCATCCATGCTTGATCCATCACGTGAGGCGCGCCATCAAAGAACGCAACAGAAAACATCACTGACTTCGAAAGCCCTGAGATCGTGGATGAGAGTTCACGCTTGAGGCGATCAAGCTTCGGTCCTGCCATCGACCCAGAGATGTCCACCACGAAACAAACACGTTTTCCGCCGCCCTTCACGCCGAAAAAACTGGTCTCGTTCACATGGTCCGCGCGCGCCTTTGCGCTGCGCTCGGGAATGCGTTCGTTCTTGTCTGCTTCTGACGCAACATCGCCTCCACCGCGGCGCAGGGTCTCAAACGCGTCACGTGTGATGGCGGCGTAGCGCGTTCCGTTGATCGTCAGTTCCACTCCGTTGCGCACCCACTGCGCGTTCCACGATCCTTGCGTTGCGGGGGGGGTCATCACAATTTCTGGAGTTCCACCGAGCGAGAGCGGTTCGGTTCTGAACCTCGAGTTCTGCGACGGATCGGGCCGAAGATCTAGGCTTCCGCTGAAGTGATTCTCTGCATCCACCGTCCAGTCGAGCGCAAACTCTCCACCGACGACGAGAGCAATGTCGCCGCGAAACACGCGGTAGATCGCCGCGGCTTTCATCGCGGGGTTGATCATGAGGACTGAACGGATGAATCCGCCAGGAGCGAAATCCGCTTCGTCTGGTCCAGCGACTTGCTCCCAGATTCCACTCAGCGGATGGGCTGCGGTAGCACTTGAAGCGTTCGCGCGATCCATTAGGACCCCGTCGCGTTCCGCGGAATGGATCTCGAAACTCGGAAGTGTGATGTCGTTAACTTGCGTGGTCACCGCTTGTGGGTCACCAACTGCGCCGTCTTCGCCTTCGGCGCCGCTTCCAAGATGACCAGCATCAAGTGGAGCCGCAATGGTGATCGCGGTACTTCCACTGGGTGGAAGCGTTACTTCAACAGTGCCGGTGCTCTTGCCTGCCATGGCGCCAATGCTGCCGCCTAACGATTGGTTCTCGCTCGATGGTGCCTCGCCCAGTGATGTGCCCTTGGGCGCAGCGTTGGACACGAGGTTGTCGGCGACGCCAGCGGAGCTGTCCTTTCGCTGAGCGGGCACATCACTGAAGAGGCCGGTAGGTGCGGACGATGCGCGTTTCGAGGGTGCGGTCTCGGTCCCCATCGATCCAGCCCCGTTTCCATCGCCACCTCCGCGGCCGCCTCCATTTCCAAGCGATGATCCTGTGCTGTCGGTTCGCTCGTCGCGCGGGGTTCCGGTGACGGCGTTGGGAGTCTGCAGTCCAACCGGACCAGTTCCACTCCCACCGATTCCAGCGCCATAGGTGCCGGAAACTCCACCGGTGCTTTTCGCTCCGCAGGCACCGCATGTGCCTTGCGATCCGCCAGCATTTTGTGCGCCGCATGCTCCGCATGCACCTTGCGCGGCACTCGCGCTTTGCGCGCCATTCGCACCTTGCGCGCCATTCGCACCTTGCGCGCCATTCGCACCTTGCGCGCCATTCGCACCTTGCGCGCCACTCGCA
>QWPU01000038.1 GCA_003671065.1 Planctomycetota bacterium
GTACCATAGCACTCGATGCCTCCACTCCAAAGCACATCCACGCCGCTCGGTACTCGCTGCCCGCCCTTTGATCTCTGTGATCCTCGTGGATTTCGCATGTCGAATGCGGATGCGGCAGGCCGACCGCTGCTGGTTGCCTTCATCTGCAATCACTGTCCATTCATCAAGCACATTCGCGAGGAATTGTCGGCACTCGGCCGCGAGTACATGCCCAAGGGGCTCGCGATTGCCGCGATCAGTTCGAACGATCCTGTGCTCTATCCTGACGACGGACCTCTAGCGATGGTGCGTGAGGCGTGCGAGGCGGGCTATTGCTTTCCGTATCTCTTTGATTCCACGCAAGAAATCGCGCGGGCATTTGACGCGCAGTGCACGCCCGACTTGTACCTGTTTGATGCAGCGCACCGGTTGGCCTATCGCGGGCAGTTGTGCGAGAGTCGTCCACGCAGCGGAATTCCCGTGACTGGACGCGACTTGCGCGCGGCGATTGATGCAGTGTTGGAGGGACGACCCCCGCTTGCCACGCAGGTTCCGAGTGTTGGATGCTCGATCAAGTGGCGAAATGCGTGAGCGCGAGCGGATGATGTATTGCAAAACGAACAACCCTCGCAGATGCGAGGGTTGTTCGTTTTTTCAGCGAGGCGGACGGGAATCGAACCCGCAACCACCGGCGTGACAAGCCGGTACTCTAACCAATTGAGCTACCACCCCAACACCGCAGTCGTTGCCGACGCGGGATAGAAAGAGTAGCAGAAGTTCAGTCTTGGTCAAGTGGGTAGAAGGCGAGAAACCCGCATGATCTCAGGTGCTTCGCACGGCCTCAACACCCGCGCGTCACACATCTGACCAGCGCGCGCCAATCGCGCAACTCACCTCGAGCGGCACCCGCAACTGCATCGCGTTGCGCATCGTGTCGACAAGCAGTTCTCCAACGGCGGCAGCCTCCGCCTCGGGCGCTTCAACCAACAATTCATCGTGGATCTGCAGCAGCAATCGCGCGTTCGGAAACTGCGCGCGCAAGGCCGCGTCGAACTTGATCATCGCAACTTTCATGAGATCGGCAGCAGATCCCTGCACGACGGTGTTGACCGCGATGCGTTCACCGAACTGGCGTTCAGAAGGATTGAGTGAATGGATTTGCGGGATCGGTCGAGTGCGCCCGAGAATCGTGGTGGCGTTGCCTGTGGACTTCGCGGCTTCGACGGCTTGCAGGAGAAACGCGTTGATCCCTGCAAAGCGCGTGCGATAGCTCTCCATGATTTCTTTCGCTCGAGCAATCGTGTAGCCCGAACCAAGTCGTCGCGCGAGTCCTTGCGCGGTGATGCCGTAGACGATTCCGAAGTTCACCATCTTCGCGGCGCTGCGTTGCGTGTCGTTCACTTCACTCGGCGCGACACCGAAGACTTCTGCAGCAACCGCGCGGTGAATGTCTTCGCCGCGTTCGAAGGCCTCGCACAAACCTGGATCATTTGAGACATGCGCGAGAAAGCGCAACTCGATTTGCGAATAGTCAGCCGCGACGAACAGCATGCCTTCGCTTGCAACAAACGCGCGACGAATCGCAGCACCCACTTCGGTGCGAATGGGAATGTTCTGCAAGTTTGGATCAGACGAACTCAGTCGGCCTGTCGTCGTGCCGGTTTGACGAAACGAGCAGTGAATGCGGCCAGTTGCAGGGAGAATCGCTTCATCGAGCGCTTTGAGATAGGTGCCGACGAGTTTCGCAAACTGGCGATACTCAAGAATTTGCTCGGGAAGCGTCGACGCGCAATTGGGATCTTCCGCGAGTTTCTCAAGCACTTCGCTATCGGTGCTCGCGCCCGTCGTGGTCTTCTTGATCACGCGCAGACCGAGACCTGGCGGTTCCGCGTCGATTGCGTTGAACAAGATCTGCGAGAGTTGCTTGGGACTATCAGGGTTGAACGGCCAAGGCGCCGCATCAGCAATCGTGATGCGTAACGCATCAAGCCGCGCTTCGAGCACGCGTCGCTGCGCATGAAGTTCGGCGCGATCGACGCGAATGCCTGCGCGTTCCATGCGCGAAAGCACGGGAATGAGTGGAAGTTCAACATCGTTGTAGACGCTGCGCTGTTGGCGTGTATCAAGCGTTGCTTCGAGACGCGTTGAGAGCGCGAGCGCGAGTTCCGCATCTTCAGCCGCGTAAGGCGCGGCGTGGGAAAGCGGCACTTCATCAAAGCGGCGTTGCGCAGATCCTCGTGCGCCGATGACCGACTCAATTGGAATCGGTCGCACATTGAGCACATGCTCGCTGGTTGCATCCAGCGAATACGCAGGGCGCGTTGGATCAACCAGCCACGCTGCGACCATTGAATCCCCCGCAATTCCTGCGAGTTCAATGCCGTGATTGGCGAGAATCGTGCAGTCGTACTTGAGGTTGTGACCAGTCTTGCGAACGCTCGCGTCTTCAAGCAATGGCTTCACGATGGCGAGCGCTTCATCAGTAGTGAGATGCGTTGAAGGCTCAGGGCTACGCAGCGGTATGTAGAAACCTTCGAACTCGCGCAACGCAAACGACAAGCCAACAAGACGCGCGATCGGACCGATGAGCGAATCGGTTTCGGTATCGAACGCGCAGTACTTCGTGCGCCGAATATTCGCAACGAGACTCTCGAGTTCACTCGCGGTGCGTACCAACACCGTCGTCATACTTCGTTGCGATGACGGCGGCGCATCATTGCTCGCGACATCATCAAAGAGCGTGCCGAACGAGGCCGCTTCGTGCGCTGGCGGTCGTTGCGTAGGCGTCGCCGCCATTGGCGCGTTACTGCCCGCGCCAAAGAGCGATGGTTCTTCGACAGCAATGCGCGACGAACGACCTTTCTTCGCTGCAGTCGCAGCAACTGCAGGCGCAACAGTTTTCACGCCCGTTCCAAAGATGTCTTCCGCTTCAGTACGAAGTCGATGAAAGCCGAGCACGCGCAGAAGTTCCAGCAGTTTGGGAAGGTCGCAACGCGCGGGTTCAAAGAGCGCGAGCGATTCATCAAACGCGAAAACGCAATCATCTTTGAGCGTGACCAGTTGGCGACTGAGCGCGAGTAACTCACGGTTTGCCGCGAGCATTTCGCCGCGTTTGCCTTTGATTTCGCTGAGATGCTCGTAGATCCCTTCGATCGAGCCGTACTGCCCGAGAAGCAACGCCGCGGTCTTGGGACCAATGCCAGGCACGCCAGGCACATTGTCGGCAGCGTCACCCATGAGTGCGAGAAAGTCGATCACTTGCGTTGGCGCGATGCCTTTGGAATCGAACAACTGCTCGAGTCCAAGATCGGCATTCTTGTGCGGATCAAACAGCGTGGTCGCGTGATCGACGAGTTGCCCAAGATCTTTGTCGCGACTGATCATTCGAATGCGCGCGTCGGGTTGCTCGCGACGCTTGCGGCGCACGAGCGTTGCAATCACATCGTCTGCTTCAACGCCTTCGATACCGAGCACAGGAATGCCCATGAGTGCGAGCGCCTCAAGACAGCGCACGACTTGCGGATGAAAGTCATCGGGCGCGGGATCGCGATTCGCTTTGTAGGCAGGGAACATTGCACTGCGAAAGGTCTCAGTGTCGCCCGCTGCGTCGATGACGACGATCAGTTCACGCGGCTTCTCGTTACGAATGTAGGAGAAGAGCGTTGAGATGAAACCGAAAGTAAGATTCGTAGGCTCCGCGGTGACGGGACTATTGAGTCCACCGCGAATGGCGTAATACGCGCGGAAAAACTGCGCGTGACCATCAACGATCGCAGTGTGGTTCGGCGCGCGAATGCCAGCGGCCGTGGGCGTAGTCGCGAGGGTTTCGTCGCTCACTTACCCACCCGTCGCTCGCGTGTGAAGCGCGCGAAGCACTGCTTCGAGCGCGGCACTTGGTTGCTGTGTGCGACGCAGCATCATGGCGCGTGCGGTGTCCATGAACTTATCGAAGCGGAAAAACTTCGCGCCTTCGGCACCATCAACAAGCCACGCGAAGCGCGTGACAAGCGACGCAGGCGGTCGCGATTGCGCAATCATCGCGCCAGTTCCAATGGTCGTGCCCGTCATCAATCGCGTGCCGATGGCAAGCTTCGCGTGATCACCAATGATCGAGCCCCAGAATTGCGTGCCGGTGCGAGTGAGACCACTCGATACATCAAGCCGCACGATGACTTCTGAGTATGTGTTGAGTAGATTCGAGTTGTCGCTGCCCGCGCCGATGTTCACCCACTCACCGACGAAGCTGTCACCGAGATGACCATCATGCGACTTGTTCGAGAAACTCTGGAAGATCGTGCCGCCGATCTCGCCACCGACTCGGCAGTGCGGACCGATGACTGTTGACGCTTTCATCAGCGCGCGTTCGCTCACGGTCGAACCTTCGAGGATCGCGCATGGACCAATCAACACCGCAAACGGTCGCACCGTCACATGCGCGCCAACGATCACGGGGCCTTTCGACGCGTCGATCACGCAGTAGGGACCGAGCGAAGCAGAGCGATCAATGTGAATCGCGTGCTTGCCAAACGCTTGGCCTTCATCGGGACGAAGCACGCGTCGATCAACGGTAGCAAGCGTTGCGCTGTTTCGGAAAAGTTCGAGATCTTCCGCAAGCGTTGCACCAATGCGCGCAGTGATGTCCCACGGCGCACTGGCAAGTGTTGCGACGACCACAGTGCTGCTGCGTGCTGCGGCACGAATCGCGGCGAGCACATCGGTGTGCGCAAGCACTGCGCCATCAACACGCGCTGCAACAATCTCATCCGCCGCCGTCACTCGCACTTCACCAGCGGACAAATTTTTGATTGCGTCGAGCGTGAGCAAGCGTCCGTTGACAGCGATGATTTCGCCCGACAGTGCCCCACCGCTTGTCGCGCGAGAAGTCGTTTCTGCCGTGAGAAGCGCAAGCGCTGGCGTTGTGAGCAACCGACATGCATCCACACCAACCGCGCGCTCAATGCGCTCACGCATCGTGCCCAGGCCGCAGCGCAATTCGAACGCTGCTCGCACATCAACCAATGGACCAAAGGTGCCGAGACCATCGTCGAAGATCACCAGTTGTGGCGTAAGAGCATTGGAATCAGGCATCGACGCAATGTAACGCTCATGTGCGGCGCGAGTCGCAAGCGTCGCGTGTTCGCCTAGAAACCTTGGCCTACAGACCTTGCCGAGCCGCGCCAGGCGAGACGCGCGTCGTATTCGCAAAGCCCCACAGCGGACGAGTCTTGTTGAGCACCCAGAAGACCACGATCGCCATCAGACCGTCTCCGAGAGCCGCGCCGAGGCGGAGCATCAATTCGCTTGCGCCCGTCGAGGGCCACCACGGTGCGCTCGTATCGAGGAGCAGACTTCGCACAATCCACACCGCAATGAACACGAGCGACGCGAGCAGCGAAAACAACATCGTCGCGATGGGCGCGGACAGCGGATTCTGGCGATAAAGCAAGCCTCGCAGCGGAACCACGGCGAGCGCGCCCAGCGCGAAACCGAGCACGCGCGGGCCAATCACCACCAGTGTGTTTCCATCCGAAAGAATCGTCGGCGCAAAGAGATCTGCGGCTACACCCGCGCACATCGCCGCTCGCAGCGTCACGCGTTTCGGCGCGCTCAGACAAATGAAGACCACCGTCGCGGGAAGAAACTGTGCGCGAATGCCGCCGATTTCGAACACGCTTCCGACGCTCGCGTCCAACGCACTCATGAACAGCACGAACAGAATGCAGATGCTCCACCTCATGGCGTTGAAGCCCCCTGCGCGCAGATGATGACGCTGCTGACATCTTCGAGTGTCATGATCGGCTCAACTTCAATGCGTCGCGCGAGCGGCACCTGCTCGATCGGTTCCACTGCAATTACTCGGCCAATGATGGTGCCAAGCGCCGCACGCGGAAGGCGATCATCACTCACTCGCGCGAAGAGCCCAACGCGAAGATCGACCGCGCTCGCCACTTCAGCGGTCCAAGTGCCGCGACCAGTTGGCTTGAGAACGGCTCCTGGATAGTTGGCCAGCGGCGTGCGTGGATCTGAACCTTCGCGCGGATAGAGCCGACTTCCAATCGACGCCATCTTCAGCGATGGAATCACCGTCGACACAAACGCGCCGATGTCCCCGCTCACCACGCCTGCGAAGAGATCGCCATTGATAAACACCGCGGCGCCTGCAACGACACCGTTGCGCTCACCCGCGTTCACTTGAATCGCGCCGCCAACTCGACTTGGATCGAGCGCGACCACACTGGCTTCGATGAGATCAGGTCGGGCGTCCCCAAGCCGCGTGCTCACGGCGTTGAGGGCAGCGATCGTGCCTTCAAGACGCGCGGATTCAAGACGAGCCGCTTCATAGAGCGTCTTCGTATAACTGAGCTCGTTGATGAGCGCGATGGTTTCGGGCGCGCTCGGATTCCAAGTTGCGTGCGGTGGACGAATGCGGTCACGCAGCGCCATCCCTACATGCGTGACCGGCACAAACGGCACGATCACGATGCGAGCGAGATCATTGGTCCACGGCTTGAGCGTCCAGACCGGAAGCAACGCGAGCAGCAACGCCACCCCCGCGAGCAACCAATCGAAGCGCTTGCTGGCGATGAAGTGGAGCAGGCGTTTTGAATTCACGGCGTTCGCTCGTGCATAAAGCAAGACTCACAAGAGTGATGTGGATGATGGTCGGAGTGCAGAGTCGCGTCGGATGACGAATCAACCTTCGTCTGAGTCGCTGTCCATCGTGTCTTTCCAGTCCTCAAGATTCTCTACATAAATCGCAGTGCCGCGCGCAACACAGGTGAGTGGATCTTCGGCAATGCGAACCGCAAGACCCGTGCGCTCTTCGATCACACTCGGAAGCCCACGCAGCAACGCACCGCCGCCCGCAAGCACCATCCCATTGTCGACGAGATCCGCGCTCAACTCAGCATTAGCGTTTGCCAGCACTTCAAGGACGGTTTTTACGATTTGATTCACAGGCTCAAGCAATGCTTCGCGAATCTCATCGCTGGGCACTTGCACCCTTTGCGGCAGACGCGACTTCGTGTTGCGCCCGCGCACATCCATGGTGAGTTCCTCCGCAAGTGGCGCGCAACTGCCGATTTCGATTTTGATGCGCTCGGCGGTTTGCTCGCCGATCTCAAGGCCGTAAATCTTCTTCATGTGCGCGATGATCGCTTTATCGAACTCGTCGCCCGCAAAGCGCAGCGACTCGCAGGTCACCATCTCCCCGAGGCTGATGATGGCGACATCGGTTGTGCCGCCGCCGATGTCAACGATCATGCTGGCGGTTGGATCGCCGACAGGAAGGCCCGCGCCCATCGCTGCGGCCATTGGCTGTTCGATGGGATAGACACGCCGCGCACCCGCACGAGTAGCGGCGTCAATCACAGCCTGGCGCTCCACCGCAGTGATGCCCGAAGGCACCGCGATGACGACGCGTGGCGCGAAGAGTCGACTGCGACCAGTCACCTTGATGATGAATTGCTTGAGCATCCCTTCGACGATCTCGAAGTCACTGATGACACCGTCCTTCATCGGACGAATGGCGCTGATATTGCGTGGCGTCTTACCAAGCATCTCTTTGGCGACGTGACCGACGGCAGTACCGTTTTTCAGAATCTTGTTGGTGCCCTTGAGCACAGCAACGACGGAAGGCTCGTTGAGCACAATGCCTTGTCCGCGCACGCACACGAGGGTGTTGCGGGTTCCAAGGTCAATTCCTACATCAACACTGAACCAACCAAGTAGTTTCTCAAGGTTCCAAATATCTTTAATCAAAGTGTCTCCCTTGCGGTGGCCTACCGCAATCCGAAGAGTAACAGGTCTGCTGAGGCAAGCGTTCGAATGAGTGCTAAGCAAAAGACTGCGCCGCACGAGGGTGGTTCGTGCGGCGCAGTGAAAGGCCTATTCATTGGGGTTGATGTGGCGCGTCTGACACGTCGCGTCTCACAGATCGCGTCGAACGCGTGCTTGCCTATGAGCAGGATCAGCGAACGACTGTGAATGGCATACCGTCGTTCTGTCCTGCGGCGTCGAGTTGCGCGAGATTGGCCGTCCAAACGACGCCGACTCCAGCAACGAGGACGAGGGCCGCAACGATCATCAGGACGGTGTAGACGGTCATTTCGCCGCTACGGTTGGCTGTCTTCATTTTTTCCATGGGTGGAATCCAATGCTCGAGAGTGAGGTGCGTGTCGTGGTGGGTCGTGGTGCTACGAACGGATGAGTCGTCACTCGCCTGCTCGCGCGATGGCGCGCTGTCCGACCTTGACTTCGCCACGAGTTCCTGCGTCCTCGAGCTCGATCACACCAACAGCGCGGTTCACATCAACTTCAGTGATGCGAAGATTGCCGATGAAGTTGCTGCCGTCACCGATGGTGAGTACCCAGCCAGCCTTCACACCGTCACGCGAACCTGCATTGATTTCAGCCAATGGTGCTTCCGCACCACGACGGACATTGATGATGGTTGCGGAGAGGTTCTTCGTTGCGACAACGCGGGCAGTATCGCCGACGGCGCCTGCGCGAGCCTTTGCAAGCTCGCCAACGCTCGCGACATACTCCGCGATCGTTGCGACCGCGGTGTCCTTCTCATCACCAAGACGCTTCACTTCTTCTTGAAGCGCGCGACGAGCGGCGTCGGCCACTTCAAGGCTGCTTTGCGAAGAATCAAAGGCTTCTTGCAGTTGCACGAGGCGCTTCTCAGCGTCCATCGTTTTAGTTCGGAGTCCACGGAGTTCAGCGACGAGTGCGTCGGTGAGTTCACCGTTGGCCTTGCCATTTTGTGCGAGGAGTTGCAGGCTCGCGTCAACAGACGCTTGCGCGGCCTTCGTTCCGGCGAGTTCGGTTTCAGCCTTGCTTGCAGAAGCGCTGCGCATGGCTACTTGGCTACGCAGGTCGGCGACGATCGATTGAACAGCAGCGAGGTCGGCTTCGAGCTTCTGCTGGTTGGCAAGTGCACTCGTGCGCTCTGCGGCGAGGTTGGTCTCGGCGGTTGCGCGAAGTTGCTCGGCATTCTTGAACTTCTGCTTGAACGACGCTTCGTTGGTTGCGTTGACGGCAACAAGCGGAACGATGACAACGGTCAGAAGCGCAACAAGGACGACAAAGATCTTGGTCAGGACATGCACAGAGGAATTCCTTCAGACGGGGTTTGCAACTGCAGGTGCGGCTTTTTCGAGCAACGATTTCAAGCAG
This sequence comes from Planctomycetota bacterium, assembly GCA_003671065.1. Taxonomy (GTDB): domain Bacteria; phylum Planctomycetota; class Phycisphaerae; order Phycisphaerales; family SM1A02; genus QWPT01. Next base: position 9,160 of record QWPU01000038.1, read on the forward strand.
TTAGTTCAAGCAGTCAGTTTTAAGCAGTCAGTTTTAAGCAGTCAGTTTTAAGCAGTTGTTCTATCAGTTCTTTCAGATGCATCTACTCAGCCCTACTCGGTGTTGGGTCACGGTTGAGAACGGTGACTCAGCGCTAGCGCAGGGGTGTGGTTTTGTACCGATAGCGCGCGAGGGTGTCAATCGGGCGAAGCACTTTGAGCGGCACAAACTTGAAGATCTTTCGAATGCGCAGGAGGCGAGAGTCGCTTCACTTACTCAGCGCTTTCGAGCCCCGCTGCCGCTGCAACTTGAACCGTCGGATCGCTATCGCGAATCAGCGACGAAAGCGCGGCAACTGCTTGTTCGCTCGAGGTTCCGCGCAGCAGCGTCGCAACCATTGCACGAATGCGTGGATCTTTATTGGTGATGTATTCGTTGGTCACCAGCATCGCCATGTTCGCGGATCCACCGAGTTGCATGAGCGCGGTCGCGGCAGCCAAGCGAATTTCAGGCGAACGCTTGGCATCGCCTTGTACGCTCAATAGACGCTCGAGCATCGGTCGCGAGACTTCGTCCTTCAAGCGACCGATTGCTTCGCAGGCGACGATCGTGAGTTCCGACTGCTCGGGCGGCGCGAAGAGCGCGGCGCGGATCGGCTCGATTTCGTGCTCATCGCCAAGCTTCACCAACGCTTCAGCGGCGGCCAAATCAATGAGTCGCACGCGAATCGGATTCATGAGTTTGAGACCGTGACCAAGCGAATCTCGAATCATCGCGACAGCACTTGGGTTGCCCAACTCGCCCAACACGAGATAGGCGTTCGCGCGAATCTCCGCATCATTCATGTAGATCATCGCGCTGATCGGACTTGGATCAGGATTCGCGCCACAGCGCGCCAGCGCGAGCGTGGCGGCCGCCTTCACTGAGTCGCTGTCGTCACTGAGCAGCGGTTGAAGGAAGAGCACAAACTCCTTCGATGGCGCTTCGCTTATGGCCATGCACGCGACGAAACGCACGCCGCGATTGTCATCCAAGAGCGCACGAGGCGCGAGTTCGAGCAGCAGCGCTGGATTTTCCACTGCGGCTTCAATGGCATGGGCTCGCAACGCGCTCCACGAACTTGCGGCGGCGGCTCGCAGCAGCGCTTGAGCGTCTCCGCGTTGCGAGGCAGCGAGTTGCTCGGCGGCTCGTTGCGACTGCGCACTGGAGTTCGTGGCTGTTGGCGTCGCAAGAACGACGGGGCCTGTCGCGAGTTGAGCGTCCTCAGTTGCGCGCGTCATTCGTGGTTGCGCCGCGGCGCTGCTCCCAGTCATGGACTGTTGCTTCGAACTGAACTGCGAGTTCGCTTGACTCGCGCTCATCCCTTCCATGCAACTGCAGAGGCACGCGCAGACTGCGGCGATAGAACTCGTGAGACACGCGCGGGTCAATCGCGATGATGCGCCGAAGTCGGAGTGGTTGTCTATTCGCGAGCGTTGTTGTTGAAACATAATCGGCCTCCGTGCCACTGGGTTGATGCGTTAGGGTTGATGCGTTAGGTTGAGTGCACACGCGACGGATCCTCCGTCGATTGTTTGCAAGCGCGAGCGAAGAGTACCACGCACAATGCGAGCGCGCACCACGCAACAGCATCACCGATGCGTACTGAGATTGGTGTGCGTGTGTCGAGGCGAACCGATGCCAGCAGCGTGTTGGCGGTGTGCGGCGCGAGGAATGCATCGACGCGTCCACTCGAGTCAATTGCCGCGGAAATCCCTGTATTCACGACACGCACGATGGGAGTCCGCAATTCGATCGCGCGCAATCGCGCCACTTGAAGATGTTGCAATCGGCCTCCCACGCTCGGGCCAAACCATCCATCGTTGCTGAGGTTGAGCAACACATCAGCAGCGCGAATTCCGTCAGGAAATGCAATCGCGCGAGACGCCCACGGCACGGTGATTTCAAAGCAAATCGGCGTAGCAATGCGAATGAGCGGCGCGCCTTCAGCTCGCAGCGAACTGCGGATTTCAAAACGCGTGGGATCTGTGGCCGCGTCAAGGTCGAAGGACATTCCTTCGGCTCCGAGATCAAGCATTTGTTGTTCAAGCCAATCCCAATTGGAAATGACTGGCATCATCTCGCCAAAGGGCGTGAGGAAGATCTTGTCGGTGCGGCCTTGCACACCCATAGCGTTCACGAGATACGCGCTGTTGAATTGCTTGTCCCACGCGAAGTGTTCGCCTTCAACTCGCAGACCAAGATACGCAGGCCAACCCACAATCAATGGCAGCTCCGCGCGGAGCGAAAGGTCGACAATTCCGTTCGAGAACATTTCACCTGGAAAGAGTTGTTGCTCAAGCAGCGTTTGGATCGACTCGCGTTCAAGCCCTAATCCTGGCAGCGTGGTTTCAGGCCAAGCCGCAACATCGGCAGGCGTCCCCGCTGCTTTCGCAGCACGGGCACCCTCAAGCGTAAGTTTGGCGAACTCGAGAAAATCTTCGACCTTTTCTTCGCGCGACCAGTCGAGCTTGTTCGACATCGGCAGATCTGTTTGCACGACAAGCACACGCAACGCTGGCTCATTTGTCGGTGCGTTGTCCAGCGCCACGCGGCCGTAGAGGACGAGTGCGATGAGTGTGAATACCGCCGCGCCTTGCGAGAGCGTGCGCGCGCGACCCTTTTTGAGGTGCACTCCATCGACCATCGCGCCGCTCACCATTCCTGCAACCGCAGTCAACAGCCATGTTCCGCCGAGATCGGCGCATTGCGCGAGCGCGCTCCACTCAATGAGCGGATGCGCGGTGTAAAACCAGGCGTAACCGCTGCACACAAGATCGCCGCGCAGAAACTCAATCGCGACGAGAGAACTCGGCACGACGATGATCGCCGCAACAGGCCGCGCACTCTGCAACTGCACGCGCAAGAGCAGCGCAAGTAGCACGAACCAACCCGTGAGATACAGCACCAATGCAGGCATCCCGAGCGCGGTGATCTCACCCATCCACCACTGATGCACAAACAACGCGAGCGCGAAGGGCACAGCAACCGCGATGATCAATTGCAGCTTTGATGTCGAGCGAATCGCCGCAAGCGCGAGCAGTCCGCTCCACACAAGAGAAAGCACCCACACGCCGCCAAATGATTCGTTGAATGGGAAACTCAGCGCGAACGCGAGCGCCGCCGCGGCGGCAAGTGCTGCGCTAGGCAGCGCGAAACTAGCGACCTGCATAGTCGATCACGCGGCCGATTTCGGATCGAAGATCTTTGCGATGCACGATGCGATCGAGAAATCCCGCTTCGAGCAGAAACTCAGAAGTTTGAAATCCATCGGGAAGATCTTGGCGAATCGTCTGCTTGATCACGCGTGGACCAGCAAAGCCGATGAGCGCTTTGGGCTCCGCGAAGATGACATCGCCCAACATCGCAAAGCTCGCAGTCACGCCGCCCGTCGTTGGATCTGCAAGCACCGAGATGTAGAGTCCGCCCGCTTCGTCGAGGCGAGCAAGCGCTGCGCTCGTCTTCGCCATTTGCATCAGCGAAAAGCCCGACTCATGCATGCGCGCGCCACCCGAACACGCAACCGTTACGACAGGCACATTGTGATCAATGCCTTGTTCAATCGCACGCGTGATCTTCTCGCCAACAACTGAACCCATCGAGCCGCCAAGAAAAGTGAAATCCATCACGGCCACCACAACGCGTCGACCCTTCACGAAGCCAAAGCCGGAGAGCAGCGCATCGCGTTCGCCTGTCTTGCGCTGCGTATCGGAAATGCGCGCGGGATAGGGTTTGCTGTCCACAAACCCAAGCGGATCAACCGCGACGAGACCTTCATCAAGCGGCTCATATGTGCCTGGATCAAGCAGTTGCTCGATGCGTGTGCGCGCACTCATGCGCATGTGATGCTGGCACTTCGGGCACACCCACAGATTCGATTCAACGGCCTTGCGAAAGAGCGTCTCTTCGCACGCAGGGCACTTCATCCACAGGCCTTCGGGGACGCCCTTCTTTGGGGTCTGCGCGAGGTCAGTGGGCGTCCAAGTCATTTCAGTCACGGCGGCGAGTGTAGCGTGAGGTTTGCGAAAACTCACGCGGCGCGTTCAGGGCTTGATCATGGATTGATCATGCCTTGATCATGCGCGAAGTCCAGCAATCGCAGCGGCGTAATCACTCCTGCCGAAGATCGCCGTCGCCGCCACCATCATGTCGCAGCCGTGAGCACGGCAATCAGCAGCACACGCAGGCGTCACGCCTCCATCCATTTCAACACGCATGCTCGGGTGTCCAGCGTCACGCAACGCGCGCGTCTTCGTCAACACTGATGCAATGAACTTCTGACCGCTAAAGCCTGGATGCACGCTCATCACCAATGCCACTTCGATCTCATTGAGAAACGGAAACAGCGCCTCCGCCGGCGTATCAGGATTGATGGCAAGACCCGCCGTGAGACCGAGTGCGTGGATGCGCTCAATCAGCGCGAGCGGCTCAGGCGCGACTTCAATGTGAAAGGTGATGTGCGACGCCCCTGCTTTCGCAAACGGCTCGATGTAGGCGGCAGGATCCATCACCATCAAATGCACATCGAGGAACACGCTCGGAAGCGCGCGATGCAGCGACGCGCAAATCGCGGGGCCCATCGAGAGATTCGGCACGAACTGACCATCCATGATGTCAACATGCAAGAGATCGCCGCCCGCGTTGAGCGCCGCCATCGAGTCTTCGGCAAGGCGCGCAAAGTCGGCCGACAAGATCGACGGCGCGATCAGCACGCGCTGCGCGGGAAGGATTGAACGACGACGACCCCCTGTGATGGGGGTCGTCGATTGGTCTGATGTTTTCGATGGATTCACGCGAAGATTGATATGAACTTGCGTTCGCGTGCTTAGAGCTTCGCCTTCGCAGCCGACGACTTCTTGTACTGGTCGAGCACGCTCTTGAACGCGGCCTTCTCGGAAGGATCCGCTGCCATCCATGCTTCGAACTGCAATGCTGCGGCCTTCTCAGCATCGCCAGCTTTGAAGTTCACTTCAGCAAGCAACGCCTTCGACGCAGGACTAGGCGCGGCCTTGAGCGCTGCGGTTGCAGCGGTTTCAGCGAGCGTGTAATCAGGTTGCGCAATCGCACTGTCAGTGACAATGAGCGTTGCGAGTTCGGCAAGCGTCACCGCATCTGCGGACGATGCGCTGCAAACCTGAAGGCCCCACGCGTTGGCGCCTGTTGGATCCTTCGCATCGAGCAGCATCGTCTTGTACTTCAACACGGATACCGCACCAAAGACCTTCGGATCCAATGCGATCACATCGTCGTAGTGCTTCCACGCATCTTTGAAATTTTTGATGCGCACGGCATCTTTCGCGGCGCGCAGCAGCGGTTCCGCGCGTTTGTTGAGGTCGGGGTTGTAACGCCCTGTCAGCGTTCCCACGACAACCTCATCGAACTTTGGATCAAGCGGATTTCCGATCCACACGATCTTGCTATCGCGCACCACGAACGCGCACGGAATGCCATCTTGCTTGGCAGCTTCGCGCCAGTTCTTCGTGGTTGCTTTCTCAGAGGTATCGATGGCGACTGGGTAGGACATCGCCGAACCCTTCTTGGTGACGAAGGGCTTGACCTTTCCCATCGTCTCATCAGAAATCCCCATGATCACAAGGCCTTTGGTCTTGTACTTGAGGGAGAGTTCATTGAGATGCGGAATCGATCGCATG
>QWPU01000039.1 GCA_003671065.1 Planctomycetota bacterium
GCCGCGGTCACCGTGGATGGAACCGCCGTCACCGCGGATGGAGCCGCCGTCACCGCGGATGGAGCCGCCGTCACCGCGGATGGAGCCGCCGTCACCGTGGATGGAGCCGCCGTCACCGTGGATGGAACCGCGGTCACCGCGGATTCGCGTTCCTTCGCGTTGCGCTGAGCCTGAAGGTCAGCGAGCGACGCAACATCGGCGGCGTAACTGCCCGCCAGCGCGTCGACCAAGGAGCGGTCAGCTTGATTGCCGCCGACCGTCTCGGTGGAGGCCGCGGGCTCGTCAGAGAAAACCACGCGTTCCGTCGGCGGAACCGTCCGTTCGTGAGCAGGAGTCGCTGGCGCTTCAATCGAGTCGCCCTCTTGCACACTTTGTTGCACAGTGGTCGTCCGCGCCGCAACTGGTGCAGAAGCGCATCCAACCCCCGCAAGCGTCCACGCGCCAAACGCGACGGCTGGAGCAAACAGAACGCGAGTCAGCGAAGCGTCACGGACAGATCCGTGAGGCAAAACGGGAGCACATGCATCAGTCATATTGAATCGATTCATTGGGGTATCCACGCGAGTTTCCTCTTCGCTTCCTATTGCGTTCTCTCTGAATCCGTGCTCCTGCGAGCAAGTTTTCAGAAAGGCGGTCATCCTGACCTTCGTGCGCACCTGACGATTTCGGCTTGGGAGAATCCCGCGATCGCCGCGAAACTTTCAAAAGACGCGTAAGCATCGGCGAGAAGGGATCGCGCCATGCACTATCGGCGCGGTGAGGTCGGAAGCGAGCGATCCTCAGAAATGGTCAACCGCGCCGAAGACTCGCGCTGAATCCGCTTACAAACGCTTCAAGCGTTCGGGGAAGTTCACCAGCAAGGCCGCTCTTCGACCTGCGATCAAGATCAATCGCGGCTTTGAACAGCATCGCGGCTCTCCCCGCACCGAGCGCTCGAGCCGCGGCAAGCGTCGGTGCTGTCGCGGGCCCCCACAACTTCACTTGCTTGGCGACCGCACCTTCGGGCGCACCATCACTGAGCATCCGCGCCGCGTCATGCAATTTGCGCGCGAGATCGACCAGCGACCAGATGATGAGTTGCTCAGGCGCTTGCGACACTTCGACAAGCTCGCGCACCTTGGTGACAGCTGCGGCGGGTCGCCCCGCGAGCACCGCGGATTGAATCTCCCACGCAGCCTCTTCGCGACTCGCGCCCGTCAGCGACGACACTAACGCTGTCGTCACGCGGCGCTTGCCCTCCGCTTCCGTCGCGAGATACGCGCCGTACTTCGCGAGTTCCGTGTCGAGCCGCGCAAGATCATTGCCGATGCGATCGACCAACGCTTCTGCTGCTCCGCTCGCAAGTTCGATGCCATGCGCGCTCGCTCCACGCGCGCTGCACCAACGAATAGCAGTGGCGCTATCAGGCGGATCACACTTGATGACTGCGCCACACTTGGCGACGAGTTTGTCGAGGTTTCCAGGCCGCCATGTTTCACTGCGCAGCACCAGCGTCGCCTGCTCCATCGGTGCTTCGGCGTAACGCTCGAGCGCGCGTCGCCGCTCTTCAACACCGACAAACTGATCGGCCTTGTCGAGCACAATAAGTTTGTGCGCGGAAAGCAGCCCAAATGTGCGCAGTTCGTCGAAGAGATCAACCATCGGCGTACTCGAGCCGTCGAAATCAAATCGACCGACTTCACCGAACTCAGTCACGAGCGCTTCGTGAAAGCGGCGCAGGCGCTCAAGGATGAGAAACGAGTCCTTTCCGTGAAGAATCACGAATCGCATCGAAGAGTTCGTGGGTTCAGCCATGACCGCATGGTAGAGACGCGTGCACTACATTGCGTCGATGCTCGCGCTTGTCGTGGTGAGAGGTCCAGACACGGGCCGTACATTTCCGCTGCCTCCTTACGAGCCGCAACTCGTCGGCCGTTCGAGCGAGGCGCTTCACTTGAGCGATGCTTGCATGAGTCGTTGTCATGCGGAACTCACGCCTGACGGAAGCGATTGGTCGTTACGCGATCTTTCTAGTCGTCACGGCACATTTCTCAATGGCGAACGCATCTTGGGCGCCGTCCCGCTGCACGCGGGTGATCGATTTCGCTGCGGAGACACTGAGTTTCTCGCTATTCGTGAAGGGGCTGTCCCGCCCCGCACGCATGATGATGGGATTGCGCAAGCCGCGCGCGTCGATGATGCGGTCACGATGGACGCGTCGAGTGAAGCTGCGACCATCACGCTCACGCTCATTGCTCGCGCGGCCGAACCGACTGATGCCGACGCGTACCTCGCGGAAGCTGCACGCGTGCTTGAGTCGCGGCTGAAGTCGCCGATCACCGCATTGCGCGCGCTCGACGCCGACCTCGATTCCTTCGTCGCTCCTTCGCACGAATCACCTGACGACGCTCACACACGCGGCACTCCACACGCCTCGTTTGCACTTGTTCGTCGCGCGATTCTGCAAGGCGACATGTTGCAAGCCGACACGCTCACACTCATCGCGCCCTTTGGCGCCATCGGTGGAATGCGCGGCGCGTTTCTGCTGGAGCGACCGTGCAATACTGCTGCAACTAGCCGAGAAATTGCCTGTCTTGCGCGCGCGTGCGATGTCACGACGCTCGCGCTCGCCGCGCGCAAAGAGCGTGATATACAGGCATCGCAGCATCGACTCGCGCTGATCGGCGAGACCGTTGCCGCGCTGAGCCACTCAATCAAGAACATGTTGCAAGGCATGCGTTTCGGCGCTGACGCGGTGGACATCGCGCTCACGCACGGCGAACTCGCGAAGGCGCAAGAAGGCTGGCCGATTCTGCAGCGCAATCTCGATCGCATTCACGCGCTCGCGCTCAACATGCTTGCATGGGCAAAGGAGCGTCCGCTTGAACTTGAACTCAGCAACGCGAACGAACTCGCGCGTGAAGTGTGCGAGCTCCTGACTCCCGCAGCACTTCGTCGACGCGTGCAAGTCACGCTCGCGCTCGACGATGCACTTCCCGCAACATCAATCGACGGACCATCGATTCATCAAGCACTCACCAATCTTGTGCTCAATGCAATCGAAGCCGCACCCGAACGCACGGGACGCGTGACAATCGGCTCGCGCTACGACAACGCGCGCAATGAAGTCACACTCACCGTCACCGATAATGGTGCGGGCATCCCCGACAGCATTCGCGCGCGGCTCTTCGAACCGTTCGCCAGCTCCAAAGGCCAGCGAGGCACTGGACTTGGACTCGCCGTCGCACAGAAGATTTCCCTCCGTCATGGTGGGCGGCTTGATGTCATCAGTTCCGCAACCAACGGCACGCTCTTCGAACTCACCCTCCCTGCGGGCGGCGAAAACTTGGATCCAGCGGAAACTCGTGCGCCGAAAGCGCTTCGACCAGGTGAATTTGGCTGGAAATTCGAGTGACGCGCACCGCCTGCACGCCTTCGAGCGTTTCTCCCTGAGCGGGCGAGTTGGAAACTTCGCAATCGTTTCCCAAGTTCCTACCCTCGCTTGCCGATCAAGGGCGCATAGTTAAGATCCCGCCTCATCGCGGATGGCCCTTGCGCGTGTACGCACGACGGTCACCTGTGTCGGCCAGTCAGAGTTTGACCTTTTCACCGCTGTTCAGCAAGGCTTATCGCGCATGCACTCCCCCCTCTCCGCGCATCTACCCAACATTCTCGACACGCTCTCACCAGATCGTCGCTACGAGGTTCTCAACGCCGTCAACTATCAACGCACGCGAGAGATGAGCATTGACGAACTGCTCCTCGAGAATCGCGTCGTGTTTCTCATCGGCGAGATCAACTACTCGTCGGCAGCGCGCGTGATGATGCAGATGCTCTACCTTGAGAATCAGAAGAAGGGTCAGGACATCAACTTCTACATTAATTCACCTGGTGGCAGCGTGGATGACACGCTCGCGGTCTACGACACGATGCAATTTATCTCGAGCGATGTGTCGACCTTCTGCATCGGCCGCGCCTACTCAGGCGGCGCATTGTTGCTTGCGGCGGGCCATCCAGGCAAGCGCATTTGTTTGCCGCACGCAAAGGTGATGATCCATCAACCGCTCGGCGGTGTGACTGGTCAAACAACCGATATTCAGATTCAAGCTGAGCACATCACCAAGATGAAGCGAACGCTCAACGAGATCTTGGCGCGCCACTGCAACCAGCCTGTTGAGAAGGTCACGAAAGATTCTGATCGCGATAAATTCTTCAGCGCTGATGAAGCGAAGGCGTACGGCCTCGTCGATGAAGTCGCGGTCTTCCCTGACAAGAGCAAGAAGTAAGCGACCACTTGCTCGACACATCCAAGAACCGCGTTGACGCACGATAGACCTATCAAACAAGCGAATTTTCGAAGTAGCACACCATGACACTAGTTCCCATCGTTATCGAGAAGACAGGCCGCGGCGAACGCGCCTACGACATTTACTCACGACTTCTCAACGATCGCATCATCTTCCTCGGCGGTCCTGTCGGCGATCAGATGGCGAACCTCATCGTCGCGCAGTTGCTGTTTCTTGCCAACGAAGATCCGCGCGCGGAAATTTCGTTGTATGTGAATAGCCCAGGCGGTAGCGTCACTGCGGGACTTGGCATCGTCGACACCATGAACTTCATTCCGTGCGAAGTGTCGACCTACATCATTGGTTGCGCTGCGAGCATGGGTTCGGTCATCGCCTGCTCAGGCGCGAAGGGCAAGCGCTACACGCTGCCGAACTCTGAGAACTTGATGCACCAACCGCTCATCGGCGGATGGCTCGAAGGTCAAGCGACCGATCTCGAAATCGAAGCGCGTCACATTCTGCGCATGCGCAATCAGCTGTATGCGATCTACTCGAACGCCACAGGGCAAACAGTCGAGAAGATCAACGCTGACTGCGAGCGCAACAATTGGCTTACCGCGCAAGAGATGTTGGCGTACGGCCTCGTCGACAAGGTGCTCGACAAGTTGCCTGCGGGACCAGCGCGCGTGAAGAAGACTGACGAGTAAGGGCGCGAGCCACATCCACTTGAGTTTCAATCGGCGCGGTCAATCGATCGCGCCGATTTCTTTGGGACGCTCGACGAGGATCGATGTACTTGTGCGAGAATCTCGGAAATGACTGCGAACCCTGATGACACTCCTTCGCTCTTTGGTGACGCGTTTCCGATTACTGACGCACGACCACCAGCGCAGCAAACACGCGGACCACTCGAGCTCACGCCGAATGCAGAGAGTCTTCGCGAACTCGGTGCATCGTTGCCAGCGAACTTCTATCTCGGCACATCGAGTTGGAGTTTTCCTGGATGGAACGGCCTCGTGTACGACCGTGATGCAAGTGAATCAAATCTTGCGCGCGAAGGTCTTGCGGCCTACGCGCGTCATCCGTTGTTTCGTTCAGTTGGTCTCGACAAGACCTACTACCGCCCTGCTCCGCGCGCAGAGTTTGAACGCCTCGCATCGCAAGTGCCTGATGACTTTCGCTTCCTCGTGAAGATGTGGCGTGGACTCGTCGAGCAAGGCGTGCGTGGATCCGCTGAACTCTCTGGCTCGCTCGATGGATTTCTCAACGCGCGTGTGGCTGAAACTGAATGCGTGATTCCTACCATCGAAGGACTCGGTGAAAAAGCGGGACCGTTGTTGTTTCAGTTTCCACCGATACGGTTTGGTGGCGTGCGCGCGCAACGATCGTTTCTCTCGCAACTCTCGCAGTTTCTCGCCGCACTTCCGAAGGGTCCGCTCTATGCCGTTGAAGTGCGCAACCGCACACTACTCTCACCCGAGTGCGGCCCACGCTTTGCTGCGTTGCTTGCGGAAAACAACGCTGTTCCATGCCTCGCCGTGCACCCAACGATGCCGAGCCTCGACATCCAAGCGCGCGAGTTAGTGCTTGATCACACGAAGCCGCGCGTGATCCGTTGGATGCTGAGAAGCAATCACGCCTACGCCGAAGCGAAGGATCTCTACGAACCGTTTGATGCACTCCTCGAACCCGATGACGCGAGTCTCGACGCGATCGCGCGTCTTGCACGCGCAGCGCTCACCGCTGGTCTCGGCACTTGGGTCATCGTGAACAACAAAGCGGAAGGCAGTTCGCCGCTAAGCGTCGAACGAGTCGCGCGCGCGATTGTGCGGGAACCACTCCACATCCCGCCGCCGCCGCAATCGCTTACGGACACAGTCCCCAACTCGTGAGCAACAACGACAGCGGCCGCCAACTCGTCAGTTTCCTGAACGAGCTGACGGCCGCTGGGCGTCACGCCGTGAGTAATTTTCATCAATTGCGGCGACGACGATTGCACAGTCCAGCGAGACCGAGCAGCGCGATCGCGCCGGGTGCTGGAAGAATGTCCATGTGCGCGTCATCAACGAATCCAGGATTGTTTCCAATAGATGCGTTCTGATACGCGACTTGAAACACCATCCATGTCGTGCCAATCGGAATGAGCGAACTGATCGTCGCTTGTTCCCAAGTAAGTGGATTCCCATCAAGTGTGAGTGTGCCGCTACCTGAGCCGCCGAGCAGCGTGCCGTAGCTCGGACCGCTATGGAAGGAGATGTTCACCGCGGAGAACGCACCGATGTAGCCGCCCACTGTGTTGAAGAAGGCGTCACCGGTGACAGTCGCGCTGCCGGTGTTGATCATCGTCGAGAACGCTGACACATCAACCGATTGAAATGTCTGCGTGTAGCTGAGTCCATCGTCGTACATCTCAAGCATGTTGACGCCAGACGCTGGAGTCACGCCGCCTGTTGCGCCCGTGATGCCGCCGACTTCAGGACCCCAAACGCCTTGAAAGCCAGGGAAATTGGTGAGCACATTGTTGGCGGTCGTCCATGCCGAAACTTCGAATCCAGGATTTGTGAGAAGGTTTGCACTGGCGAGTTGTGGCGCGAGTGTTGCGCTGCAAACTGCGACGAACGACATGGAAACGGTGAGGAGTGAGGAGTGCATTGAAGTAGCCTTTTGAATTGGAGTGAGCAGAGGTATGACAGGCATGCACGCGCAACCCTGTCATACATAGTCATTCCAAAGCGCGGCCATCTCTCAGCGACGACCGCCGTGAGAGAAAGTCTGCGCGCAACGGGGCGAACGCCCGAGGGCGCAGGCAAACGGCCGCTCTCTCTCAATCATCAACGCAAAAACTCTCGCATCCGTTTCGCCACTTCATTCGGCTTGTCGTAGAGCAAGACATGGCCCGCGCCATCAAGTACTTCGCCTTCCATCTTCGGTAAGCCGAAACGCCAGATCGCGAGCATTGATGGGTCGGTGAGTTGATCGAGTTTCCCGTAGAGCACAAGTGCTGGTGCATCGATGTCCTGCATGAGCGGCTCGACACCGTTGATGAGAAATGGGCGCAGATCCTCGATGATTCGAAGGAACGCGTCGCGCCGTGCGACGGCACGCGCAACAAACTCAACGCGAATCGGCTCGGGCATTGGCGGTGGTGAAGGGAAGTTCAGCCGCAACACTTCGGCGAAGCTCGCGTCGTCGTGAATGTCGAGTGGGATTTCGCCGTCAATCACGCGGCGCATGAACTCATTCACATGCGGCGGTGTCACGCCCGCAGGTGAAAGCAACACCATGCGTCGCACATGCTGCGGATACTTCGCCGCATACGCCGCGGCAAACGCGCCGCCCATCGAAGTGCCGATGAGATCGACTTCACCGAGGTTCTGCGCAGCGCGAAAACTTTCGATGGCGTCGATGTAGAAGGTCGCGTCGTGCGCCATCGTGCCATGCACTGCGTGTTCACCGAATCCTGGCAAGTCAGGAATGACAACACGATGCGTCTCGCGCAGAATCGGCGCGATGGTCATCATTGCTTCGGCGCTCGTGCCAAGACCGTGCAGGACCAGTGCGTTGCGCGGATGCGGCGCTTCGCTGTCGAGAAAGCGCCATATTCTCCCATCGATTTCGGTCGTTCGCTCGGTGAGACCCGCGTTGGTCTGCCCTGCCACCATCGCCAGCCGAAACGCGCTTGCGGGATCGTTCCACAGCCAAACCGCGGCCGCGACGGTGGTCACGATCAACAGGGAGAGCCCGACAAGCAACCAACGGATCGCGCGCTTCATGTTCGAAGAGTACGCCCTCGCCGCTCGCTTCGTCGCGCCTGTAGGTACTCTGCGCCTCATGACTTCCGACGGCACCATCGAAGCACAAGTTCAATCCTTTCGTGACACCTTCGAGCGCACGCGCGCGGAAATCGCCAAGGCGATCGTCGGTCACAATGAAATCGTCGAGGGCGTGCTCATCTGCCTCTTTGCGGGCGGGCACTGCTTGCTCGAAGGCGTGCCTGGGCTTGGCAAGACGCTGCTCATTCGTTCGCTCAGCGAAGCGTTGCACTTGAAGTTCAGCCGCGTGCAGTTCACGCCTGATCTCATGCCTGCCGATGTCACTGGCACGACCATCGTGGTGGAGACCGAACACGGTCGCGACTTTCAATTTCGCAAAGGACCGATCTTTGCACAAATCGTGCTCGCTGACGAAATCAATCGCGCAACACCGAAGACGCAATCGTCGCTGCTTGAAGCCATGCAAGAACGCAGCGTGACGGTTGGTGGCGTGACGCACGAACTCGAGCGGCCGTTCTTTGTGATGGCCACGCAAAATCCAATCGAGCAAGAGGGAACCTACCCCCTGCCCGAAGCGCAACTCGATCGATTCTTCTTCAAGCTTGTTGTTGGGTACTCAACGCGCGAAGAGTTGTCGCTGATTCTTGATCGCACGACGACGGGAGAAACGCCGAAGGTCTCGCGCGTGCTTGATTCTGCGGGAATCATTGCGGCGCAGCGACTGGTGCGCAGCGTTGCGATTGCGCCGCATGTGCAGGATTACGCGGTGCGCATGGTGCTTGCGACGCATCCGAACGGTCAGTTTGCGACTCCGATGGCGAACCAGTTCTTGCGCTTTGGCGCGAGCCCGCGTGCGGCGCAAACCATTGTGCTTGCGTCGAAGGTGAAGGCGCTGCTCGCTGGTCGAAGTGCTGTAGCGTTTGATGACATTAAGAGCGTTGCGCTCGCGGCGCTGCGCCATCGCGTGCTGCTCAACTTCGAAGCCGAGGCGGAAGGTCGCGGCGCAGATGAGATCATTCAGAATGTCATCGACACGCTCGTTCTTGACGCCCGCTAATTCGTTCACTCACACATTGGAATCCGTATGTCTACTTCACGCGCGCTTGCTGCATTGTCACTTGTGTTCACCATCGCTGCCTCTCATGCGTTCGCGCAAGACGCAGCAACGCCCGTCACCACCGACGCGAAGTCGCTTCCCGCTGAGACTGCGAAGAGCGACATCAAGTATGTCCTCGCTGGCGGCTACGCGCACTTCTTCAACACCGACTTTGACTCCGGCGGCGGCACTGTCGAAGTGGATCGCGGATTTGGTTCGCTCGACATCAGCTCGGCACCTACCGCCGAGTATGCATGGAATCTCGGATTCGCGTGGGAAGGTTCGTGGTACGGCTTTGATGATGGCGGCACACTCGCAACTGCTGCGGGTGGCAAGCCATGGGACGCTGTGCAGTCGATCGTGATTTCGCCAGGCGCGTCCTTCAAGCTTGATGATCACTGGCGCTTGAGCACGATGTTTCTCCTGCAATTTGCAGGCGAAAACGATGCCGACGCCTTTGACAGCGCGGCCTACGGCGGCGTGGTGGCTGCGAGCTACGCCTTCTCGAAAGAGTTCGTGCTCGGCGGCGGCGTCCTCGCGATGAGCCGCATCGAAGACGACGTGCTCATCGTTCCACAAATCATCATTGACTGGCGTCCGTGCGAAGAATTCCGACTCTCGAACTTCGCTGGTCCTGAAGCGTTTCCTGGTGGCGCTGGGCTCGAAGGCATTTGGGTCATGTCGAAAACCTACGAACTCGCTGTCGGTGGCCGTTACACCTATCGACGCTTCCGCTTGTCTGAGGATGCAAGCACTTCGAGCGGCGTCGGTACCGATGAGGGTTTGCCAATCTGGATTCGCGCGACGATGCGCGCAGAGTGCGGCGCGCGGATTGATCTCATCGGCGGTGTTCAGGTTCTTGGCACGATGCAACTCAGTGACTCGTCTGGTCACCGGCTCGCGGATGCCGATGTTGAAGCCGCGCCGTTTCTTGGCGTGTTCTTTAGTTGGACTTACTGAGCGGTGAGCGCGAAATCACGAACAAAGAAGTCGCGTCCTCAAGCGACGACCGCCGAGACCACGCCCGACACGCCGCGCCCTGTTGCGTTGGTGACTGGCGCAAGTAGCGGTATTGGTCGCGAATTTGCGATGTTGCTTGCGGAGAAGGGTCACGACCTCGTCATCGTGGCGCGTCGAGAAGATCGTCTCGTCGCGCTCAAGCGTGAAGTGAGCTCGCGCTTTGGTGTGCGCGCGATGGTGATCAGCGAAGACCTCTCGCACGCCGCTGCCGCACGACGCATCTTTGACATCGTGCGCGCATCCAACCTCGACATCGACGTGCTCATCAACAACGCAGGCTACGGATTGCGCGGCCGTTTCCTCGATGCTGATTGGGCGAGCCACGCAGACTTTCTGCAAGTGATGGTGACCTCATGGATTCATCTCACGCACTTGCTTGTGCCTGCGATGGTGCGTCGCGGTCGCGGTCGCATCGTGAATGTGTCGAGCCTTGCATCACTCGGACCTGAGCCGCCAGGCAGTTTGTACGCGCCTGCGAAATCACTGATGACTAGCGCGAGTCGATCAATGCGCTTTGAATTGCTTGGTACTGGCGTGCACTGCACTGCGCTCTGCCCAGGATTTACCTACAGCGAGTTTCACGATGTACTCGGTTGCCGCACGATCATGAACACGCTGCCGCGATTGATGTGGCAGCACCCACGCCCTGTCGTTGAAGCAGGTTGGAAGGGAGTCGAACGCAACACGCCCATCGTTGTTCCTGGATGGTTCAATAAGACTGGCGCGTTTGCGTGCCGCATGCTCCCCTACGCAATCACTCGACGCCTGATTCCTCGCGCGGTGCTTGAAGAAAACGCGTCTAGGCGCTAAACACAACACATGTCTTTGCTTTGCATCCCTATCGCCGTTGAGGCTTCGGCCGAAATCCCACTTGCGCTTGAGCGAGCTGCGCGTGCGCGCGTGCTTGGTGCGCGACTGATCGAATGGCGCTGCGATGGTCTTGCCGATGACGACAACGCGCTTGATGCGATTGCGCGGCTTGTGCGTGAATCGCCGCTGCCTTCGCTGGTGACGATTCGCTCGTCAGAAGAAGGCGGAACATGCGCGCTCGATGAGAACGCTCGACTGGCGCTGCTTGCGCGAGTTGCGCGTGCGAGCGATGCACCGCGGATGATTGATGTTGAGTTCGACGCGATGCAAGCTGACATCGTGCGCGGACTCTTGACGGTTGCCACCGCCGCAAACGCTGAAGTCACCGATCCCGATGCGCAACCAACACGCATCGTGGCAAGTTCACATGACTTTCTCGGTCGACCCACGGATCTCATGCGTCGCGTCGCAGCGATGCAGGAAGATCCACTCGTGAGCGTTGTGAAAATCGCATGGACCGCGCGCAGCGTCCGCGACAATCTCGAGGCCTTCGACATTCTCTCCACGCGCACCAAGCCCACCATCGCTCTCCTCATGGGCGAGTTCGGACTCATGAGTCGCGTGCTTGCGCCGAAATTTGGCGGGTTTCTCACCTTTGCGAGTGATGCAAAAGGCACCGCGACTGCGCCAGGCCAACCCACCGTGCGCGAACTGCGCGATCTCTATCGCTTCAACTCTGTTCAACCATCGACGAAAGTGTTTGGCGTCATCGGTTGGCCAGTCGCGCACTCGCGTTCTCCCTCGTTTCACAACGCGCGATTTCGTGAAGCCAACTACGACGGCGTGTTCCTGCCGATTCCAGTGCCTGCTGAATGGGAACATTTCAAAGCCACGCTCGGCGCGATCATTGATCACGAGAAACTCGACTTCTCTGGCGCGAGCGTGACGCTTCCGCACAAGGAACATCTCGTGCGTTTCGTGCAGGAGCGCGGCGGAACGGTTGATGCGGATGCGGCGTGGCTGGGTGCGGCCAACACGCTTCTTGTCGCGCCTGATGCTGCGTCGCCGCAACGCAAGTTGTTCGCAACAAACACCGATATGCAAGCCGCCGTCGAAGTGCTCACCGCAGCGTTTGCAACGCGCGGCAAGACGCTCGAAGGCGCACGCATCGCAGTTCTCGGCGCTGGTGGTGTTGCACGCGCAGTCGCAGGCGGACTTGCGTGCGCGGGCGCGAATGTCGCGGTGTTCAATCGAACGCACGAACGAGCACAATCAGTTGCGCGTGATCTCACGGGACGAGTCATCACGCGCGCCGATGGGACGACCTTCACCACGCGCGTCATTGCGCGAGCGATGGAGTTGCTCGGCTGCGATGAGATGCACGCGATTGTGAATTGCACCTCGGTTGGCATGGAAGGCGGCGACGATGCACTCAAGTCAGCACTGCCCGATGAAGTGCATGTGGACAACACGATGATTGTGATGGATACGGTCTACGCGCCGAAGATCACACCATTCCTGCGTGGCGCACGCGCACGCGGCGCGACATGCATCGACGGTGAAACGATGTTCGCGCGTCAGGCCGAATTGCAATCAGCATTGTTTGTGCAGCGTTGGTGAGCAGTGAACACGCGCGGTAGGATTTCACGATGACCGATGAGACCAAAGACCAGTCTGAAGTTCCGAGCAAGCTTGTCGAAGCGCGCGCGTATCTGCGCGGTCATCTCACAGGCCTGATTGGTTTTGACGGCGAATTCATTCCGATCAAGATCGCGATCATGCCCGATGGCGCGCTGGTGACACCGGTGATGGTTGCGATGCTGCGTTCGTTCGACATCACCATGTTCCTTCCTGATGAAGATGAAGCGTCGATGCACATGCAAATCTCGCTTGAAGAGATTCGCGACAGCGCTGAACACGCCGCGCTGTGTGATCGTTGGCGGGTCTACCACGGTGAGCCCGAAGATGTGCGCTGGGCGCGCGTGACGATCGATGCTGCGAAGTTCGGAGGCTGCATGTTTGACGGCGACGCGTTGATGCAAGCGAATCCGCTCGCAATGCTTGAGCCGAAACTCATTCGCGAGATCAACACCAATAAGATGGAGCTGCTCAAGACCGCGCTCACCGTCGCTGGTGGGCTCGTCATCGAAGATCCTCTTCTTGTCGGCGTCGATCCCCTCGGCTTTGATGTGCGAGGCCGCTTCGAGATCACTCGTCTGCGCGCCGATCCGCCGATCATGGATCATGACGACGCGATCGCGGCGCTCGAAGACATCGCGGGAGTTGGACAGAGCGAAGAACCCACGAATTGAAGGCGAATGAACGCGTTCGCGCGTTAGAATCCAACTTGCTGCACCAGCGGCAGATTGCGAGATACACCAATGGCACTCACCGACGGCGATAAGAAATACGCAGGCAGTCTCAACAGCGCGATGATCGCGGGCCCCGAGGGTCGCGCCGCGCAGGAGTACGCGAACCACTTTCTTGAGCCTGGCTACGAAGACATCACCAAGGTGTACATCGAGCAACTCTACGAAGGCTACACCGAAGAAAATCAAGAGAGCTGGCGCACGCTCTACGACAAGCAGATGGAGTATCTCGCGACGCACGCGTCAAGCGTGTATCTCACGGGTGCGAAGTCGATCAACCTCGTGCGCGATCACATTCCCTACTTGCAAGGTCCAAAGAGCGTCAACCACTTCCTGCAAAAGTTGACTGGTTGGCAGAGCCGAGCCGTGCCTGGCTATTTGCCCGCGAGAACTTTCTTCGCGTGCCTTGCGCGCCGAGAGTTTCCAACGACGGTGGTGATTCGTCCGAAGGAATCGCTCCACTACTTGCCTGAACCTGACATCTTTCACGACATCTTCGGCCATGTTCCACTGCACGCTGATCCAGTGTTTGCAGATTTCTTGCAGACCTACGGCAAAGCCGCGCTGCTCACGACTGATCCGTATCACACCGAACGCCTCGCGCGTTTGTTCTGGTTTACCGTGGAATTCGGCCTGATTCGCGAAGACGGCGAAATCAAGTTGTACGGCTCGGGACTCATCTCAAGCCCAGGCGAATCGGTGCACGCGTTAACGAGCAAGGAAGTCGAGCATCGCCCCTTCGACCTCGACACCGTCTGCAACACCAGTTTCGAAATCGATCACTATCAACCGATTCTCTACGTGCTCGAAAGCTTCGCGCAACTACGCGACGCGATGAACAGTTACGCGAATCGATTGATTGAAGAAGCGAAACAGACCTCTGCCGCGACGAGCTGAGCAGTCGCTCGTTACGGACACGCTCCCCAAGATGACAACACGAGTGTGAGATCGGCACTGCCCACGATTCCATCGCCGTCGATATCTGCCTCTGGATACTTCGCGCCCACCGGGCCCCAGTTCGTGAGAATGATGGCGAGATCAACGCTTGTGACTGAGCCCGAATTGTCGAGATCGCCCGGGCAGGGCGGCGCTTCGCACACATCGAGTACGCCGTTGTTGTCGGCATCAAGCGGCGGATCAACTCGGAGCTCAGCGATGTCAGGAATTGCGTTGAGGTTGCAGTCGGTTG
>QWPU01000004.1:0-14581 GCA_003671065.1 Planctomycetota bacterium
GCCGGCCTGCGGTGGACAATCAATGTAAGTGGTCTTGAACTCGCAGCCTGTCGTCACACTGTCAACGCATGAGAGATCGATCGAACCAAGTTGCTCCTTCTGCTGGGTGTTGTACACATTGTCGAAGTCGATCATGATCGAGTCGGAATGATCACCACCAGCGGAGGGGAAACCGATGAGACCATAGATGTTGTTTGGAGTAGTCCAATCGATTTCAAGCGCGTCACCGATGGACCAGACGCGATCATTCGGTGCACCTTCGATATCGACGCCGCCCGAGGAGTTGGTGGCACCGCTGTAGCCGAGCGAGAACGTTTCAGGCGCGAGGTCCCAGCCGTTCTTCGACGAACAGAACTTGAGCAGACGACCCTGGTGCGGAGTCGTTTCACTGATGCCAACCATGCCGCGTTCTGCGGCATACATGCAGCAATTGCTATCAAACGCGATGTCGGCGACAGGCTGCGTGACATCGACCGTCTGAGGCATCGAGAGTTCAAACTGCGTTGTTCCTGCGACAAACAAACCAGAAGCAGTGAGCGCGACCGAGTAGATCTCGTTGTTACGGATTGGGTTTTGGTTGGCGGAATCTTCAACCCACAGCGAGTAGACGAGACGACCGTCCACTGCCTTCACGGCCCACACGCGCTCACCGAGCGGCACAGGACCAACAGCATCGTTTGGCTCATTGAGGTTCGCTGCAGGAAGCGCGCCTGTCACAGTGCCGGACGCGTGATCGAAGGTGCTTTGCACTGCACCACTTGCATCGATCGCATAGATGCGACCATCTTCAAAGTTCGAAACGTAATACATGCGTGTTGCGCAGCTGTAATCAATCTGCCCAAGACCTGAGAGCGCGACACCGCCCGGGCCAGTAGCGTTTGGAAGGCGAATGAATTCGCTCGCAACGCCTGTGCTGCCGTCAAGTCGATAGACGCTTCCTGCGCCGCCAGTGGCACCAATCGAATCGGAGTCATACACAATGGTGTGCGTGGCAAAGATGTCACCGACATCATCAATGACGACGCCAAACACGGTGCCGAGCGAACTCATCGACCACGACGGTGCGGAGAAGCGGCCGGTGTTCCAACTTTGCAGCACTCCGATTGGCGCGGAGGCTTGATCGCCGAGATCGAAGAGCGTGACGGCTGGATCACTCGATGCAAAGCGGAGATTTGTGCCTGCACTCACGGCGCCTGGGTTGAAGTTCACAGTGGCGCTGTCGACGATTGGCGGACGCGTGCCGCAGCACGGCGCGCACACGATTGGCTCGTAGCTTGGCGTGTCGCACGGATTGCCTGCGCATTGGAAACTGATGTCGCCCGTGTAGATCGGAGAGGCTTTCGCAGCGAGACGAATGAGGTAGCGGTCTCCACAGCGCACTTCGCAGGTGATATTTGACTGCTTCCCGCAACCATCATCGTTGCAACAGAGCGGGTCCAAATCGCCCGGACATGTGCAACCCACGCCGACGGGATAGATCGAAACCACAGTGTCGACCATGGTCGCGGTGCATGTTGAAATGGTGACCATTCCATCGCAATCCGCCGTCCAGCAGTACCAGGCATCGCGAGGAGCCACCGGGGCTTGCTGGAAGCAAAGACCGTTTGGGATTCCGATGCTCGGCGTGGCTGTCGTGAGATCAAACGCATAGATCCCACCTCCAGAGATTGGGGTGGGGCTCATGCAATCATCAGACTGCGCGAAGACGAGTGGGGATGCGGCGGCGGCAATGATCGCTGCCAAGATTCGGGTTTTCATCTGAGGACTCCAGTGAGGTAAGGCGATGCGGCTGCATCACGCGACAAGTTCAAATCCCCTGCGACCGGCAGGGCAACGGTGTGACGAACGCACGCAGCGGCGTCACCCGCTTCCGCGGCTGCCAAGGCGTTCTCTCAGGCAGTTACACCAATTTTGGGGATTCGCGGAGATTTGCAGCGCGAGGTCCGAATCGGCCGCCGCGCGTTACACTCTCGCCCCCACAGACACCCTTTGCCGGTGTGGCGGAATTGGCAGACGCAGCGGATTCAAAATCCGCCGCCCTCTAAAGGCTTGCAGGTTCAATTCCTGTCACCGGCACTCATATGACAACGCGCCCGATTGCGGGCGCGTTGTTGTTGATGGTGTGGAAGAGTGCTTTCGCGTCAGCGTGACGCGTCGCGAGCAGTTACTTCGCGATCATGTCGGCGTCGTTTGGTCGCTTCAGCGCTTTCGCCTCGTTGTAGCGCGCGGTCGCGGCTGCGACAAGTTCAGCCTTCTTCGCTTCGCCTTGCGCAATAGTCAGAGTCTTGTCCTGCACTTCTGGCATCGAGGCAACCCGAATGCGCTGCGCCATGATCATCTGCTTCTCTCGCAACCTCTGTATCTCATACCACGCACTGACGCGGTCGCTCAGTTTCGCTGCGCTCTGGTATTCAGTTTCCTCACTTGAAATCAGGACTTCCGTCTCACCTGTCACACGCATGAGGTCAACGTAATTCGTGTTGGTTCCGCATGCCGAAAGGCTGATGGAAACAAGTGCGAACGCGATGGTGCACGATTGAATCGAGATTCGTTTGGTCAGTAGGCTCATGCCGCGCATTGTACTATCTCGCCGTCCCGTGAAGATTTACCATTGCCATATTTTCCGAGATCCATTTTCATTGAAGATGCTCCTTGTCGCTCGACGGCTCAGGTGCTCTGCTGCTCAGTGGCAGACGCTGCTCGTGTGCGCGCTGACGATTCTCACTCTTTCGAGTTGCGCATCGATCGGCTCACAATCCGCTCCAGATGCGCCGAACGCAGAACTCATGACCGTGGGCCGCGTTGAGCTCGAACTCATCGGCATCGATGCATCGGGGAGTCGTGGACCAATTCGAATCGCACTGTGGGCTCACGAACAGACATTCATGCACGAGGGAGCATGGGCGTGCGGTCTCACTATCAATGCCGCGGATGCGCACGCGCTGATTGTGATTCCAAATCTCGCACTTGGTCGCTACGCACTTTCGGCATTTCATGACATCACCAACTGTGGTGCGCTTCGACGCGGCGCATTCGGAATTCCTCGCGATCCGTGGGCCTTTTCTAACGGAGGATCCTCCCTGCTTCCACCGTCATGGAAGCGCGCGTCGTTTGAAGTTGATGGTGGGACCACGCGCGTCGTATTGGACTTTTCGCACAACCTGCCTGCGAAGACATCCGCAACGGAACCGAAGCGCCCATGAATCTTTGGAGCGTATTTTCGAAACTGCTCTACGAAGGATTGCGCATAGCAACCCTCTCAAGGGTGACGGTGCTTGACGAAGGAGGACTTGCGGCCCTTGACGGCTCGACGCCTGTGCTGCTCGCTGCAAATCATCAGAGCCACGCAGACACCAGCGTGATCTTTTTCGCGTTGCCTCGTGCGAAGCGCACACGCGCGCGATTTGTCGCCAGTGGACGACGCTTCCGACTTGCGCCCAAAGGTGCTCCGCTCAAAGAACGACTCGAACGATGGATGCTCACAGGTCTTGCGCTGCGGGTGTTTCGCGCGATTCTCGTTGGTGGCGAGGACAGCGGCTTGCGCGCCATTGAGCTCATCGCATCGGCGCTTGAGCACGGCGATATCGTCGTCATGTATCCAGAAGGAACCCGCTCGCTCACGGGTGCGCTTGGTTCGCTCAAGCCTGGAGTGGCGATGTTGGCGATTAGCACGCATTGCGTTGTTGTGCCAGTTCGCGTTGAGGGCACGCTTCACGCGTTGCCAAAATCCCGGCGTTTTCCGCGCTTGATGAACAGGATCACCGTGCGATTTCGTGCACCACTCACCGCGGCTTCGTGTGAAACGCATGAGCAATTCCTCGCGCGCGTAGCCCTCGCCATCGCGCCAACTTCATATGAGACAGCGTTGTGAGCGCGCAGGCTAACTCAACATCCAGCCCGCAGAGCCTTGCACAGTTGGCGTGGGACGGACTCTACTACAGGATTCTCGAAGACTTTCCACTGCTGGCGCCCGCGGCGTGCAAGGTCGTGCAAGTGGGAGCCTTTGCGTGCGCGACCACATGGCGACGAAACCTCATGTTCAACGCGGGCCTTGCACTCGGCCCACGATCCAACTCACTCGCGCGCGCACTTTGCGCGTATCGAATGCTTGGATCCATGCAATCACTCATCGCCGAAATACTGCGCGATCAGTCCGCTTCACCTGAAGCACTGCGCGCCAAAGTGACGGAGTTCGGTGGCACAGAGACCTACCTCGCAGCACGCAATCTTCGACGCGGCATCGTGATTGCAGGGATCCACATGGGATCTTTTGAGCCTGCGCTCGCAACACTTCGTGCGATTGAACCTCGCGTCCATGTGCTCTTTCAACCAGATGCCATGCCGCGGTTTGAACGCGCGCGCAGCGAACGACGCCGACGACTTGGCATCATCGAACATCCTGTTTCTGAAGGAATCGCCGCGTGGAGCGCGTTGCAAGACGCGCTCAAAGCTGATGAAGCCGTCGTCATTCATGCGGATCGCATCATGCCTGGGCAAACTGCTTCGCCCATGGATTTCTTCGGGCTTTCCAACGCGGCGCTACCGTCAGGTCCCGTGCGACTTGCCACCACTGTGGGCTCGCCGATTGTCCCGACATTTTGCGCGAAACTGCCGAATGGCCTGCGCGTCTGGGCCGAGCGATGCATAGAGACGACGCAAGAACAAGTGCTCGCGCACGATGTCGCGCAGCACCCTGCACAACGCGCACTCGTTGCCGCAATGGAGAGCGCCATTCGACAATTTCCAGAGCAGTGGATGGCACTCGCTGATTTGCGCACGCGATCAGCAACAGGGTCGCGCGCATGAGTCGAATTGCTATTACACGCATCAGCGCGTGTGGTGCGCTTGGAAACTCTCTTGACGAAATCGTTGATGCGCTTTTCAACAATCGCATTGGAATTCGCGCACCACACGATCTCGAGCAGCCGCCGAAGAATGATGTTGGCGTTGGAGAAGTTCCGCTTGCGCTTGAAGATCGCGGCGCGTCTCGAGCCGAGGCGCTCCTCGCGCGCACGGTTGATGCACTGTTGACGACCGAAGATCGAACCTCGATCCATCACTCACCCACTCGTTGGGGCATGGTCATTGGGACAACGCTCGCTGGAATGCGGCACTGCGCGGTCGGCGTTCGTGCTGAAAGTGCGGGACGCGTTCGTGAAGCACAGACGCAGTACGCTCGCAGTTGTGCGTCGTCGGTACTCAGTCATGCACTCTTGAATGTGGGCATCACAGGACCAACCATCACGGTGTCGTGCGCGTGCGCTTCTGCGCTGACGGCGGTTGCGCACGCATGCACCCTACTTCACGCGCGCGGCGTCGATGCTGTGATCGCTGGCGGATATGACCCAATTTCCGAGTTTGCCTTCGGAGGATTTTCCGCACTGCAACTCATCGCTGAAGGACCGTTGAGTCCGTTTGCGAAAGACCGCGATGGCATGAAACTCGGCGAAGGCGCAGCGCTCTTTGTGTTGCGGCGTTTGGAAGATCTTTCGACGCATGATCACGCGAATGTCCGTGGCATCATCGAAGCGACAGCTGAATCGAGCGACGCGCATCATCTCACGCAGCCGCATCCACAAGGCTTTGGTGCGCGACGAGCATTGAGCGCAGTGCTCAAAAACTCGTGCGATCAAGAACCCAGCGCGCCCGATCTCATCGTCGCGCACGCAACTGGGACACTGAGCAATGACAGTGCGGAGTACGAAGCGTATTGCGCGACACTTGGAACTGCACTCGCAGCAACACCTGTTGTCGCGCTCAAGAGTCGGCTGGGTCATCCGCTTGGCGCTGCGGGAGTATTGGAACTCGCGTGCGCGATTGGTTGCGCAGAGCGGGGATTTATTCCAACGACTGCAGGACGCGGACGCGATCGCGATGCGTTTGCGCAACTCGATCTCGTTGAAGGCGAGCCGCGAGGCGCGTCGCCGCAAACCATTGCGGTGCTCTCTGCGGGCTTTGGTGGCGCGAATGCTGCACTGCGCGTGACGCGTGGCGAACTTGCGAGGCAGCGCGCGTGCGACATCAACGCAACGCCACGCGCAACCGATCGTGCTGCGCGCAAGTCTTCCATCATGATCACAGGTGCGGGCGCCGTCTCGCCTGCAGGTCGTGGCGTCGATGCACTGAGCGCTCTCGCGCATCAGGGAGGTGTGTGGCCTGCGTTTTCAGAAGACACACTCACCGCGCTACTTGACCGCACGAAATCCCGGCGTCTCGCGCTGCTGCCACGACTCATGATTGCTGCGGTTCGCGATCTGATTGAGACCACATCCCTGAGCGCAGATGAACTTCGCGAAACTCCACTGATCGCCGCGAATTGGTGTGGAACCGCCGACTACACCGACCGCTACTACCGCGATCTTGTGCGATCTGGGATCGATCTTGCGAATCCAATGTTGTTTGCCGAAAGCGTGCCCAACATCGGCAGCGCGCACTGTTCGCTTGCCTTCGGCATTGAAGCGCCGGCGCTCAGCGTCATTGGACGGCGCACCGCAGCGATTGAAGCGCTTTGCCTCGCGGTTGCTCGCATCAACACTGGTGTGTGGACGCGCGCAATTGTTGTTGCTGGGGAAGAAGCTCATCCCACTGTTGAACGCGTGCTGGCGCGCGGCATTGGACGACGGATCGATCTGCGATCAAGCGCCATTGCGATTCTGCTTGAACGGGCTGATGCTGTCGAGCGCGTTGAAAGTACATGCAGTGTCGGTATCGACACCATTCTCGGCGCCACGCGCCCACTCGATCCACTCGCCGCCGCCGCTGCGCTGCGTGCACAACTCATCCAGTTTCGCCCTGAGTGCGCGCGAGTGCAGACCACGTCATCTCCCTTCGATCAACCGCTCTACCAATGCTTCGAAGAGCCATTTGCTGCGGAAATCATGCAGCAATTCGAGCGACTCCCGCGCATCCAACTTGCTGAACTCGGCGCCACGATGCCACTCGCCGCGCTTATCGCAAGCAGATCCGCAGCGGATCCGAACACTGCACGATGGTTGTGTTGCAGTGATCCTCACGGCGCAAGTTGGGCCATCATGACACACCGACGGATTCTCGCACAATGACGCCTGATAGCATCCGAATTGAATGCTGAACTCTATGACGCACTCCGAAGGAATCTCAGCGACAGCGATGCTCCCTGCGTGGAGCGCGACGGGAAATCCAACGCATGATTTGCCATCGTGGACGCGCGAATTCGCTGCGAATGAATCCGCGATCGCGTCGAGGTCATTCCACTGCGACGAGCTCGTCGGCGACTGCCTAAGTGCACTTGCACGCGACGCTTTCGATCAAGTCTTGAAGGAACTTCCCGCGGGCCCCTGCCGAGTCTGGGCGTTCTTGCCACGACCAACTGATCCAGACTGCGACGGACTTGATCGCTACATGCGTTTCAACATTGGGCGAACGAGCGCGTACGAAGCAAACACGCAACGGGTCCGCGTCATTCCCGCGGGGACATGTGTGGGTCATTTCGCGACGAATCTCGTGGTCCACGCGCTCTGGGTCGATGGACCGATTGAAGCGATCGAGAATCCCCGACAACGACCCGCGTGGCAATACTCGAATCGATATGGTCCCGTTCCGCCAGCATTTACAAGGGGAATGCGGGCGTCGAAGGTGCTCATTGCCTCAGGCACCGCTGCGGTTGTTGGTGAAGATTCGGTGCATGAAAACTCGCTGACCTTGCAGTTTGAAGAGTCGATTCAGAATCTCGCAGCACTCGCAGCTGCTGCGGGCTCGAGCAGCCCATGGCGTTCACTGCAGATCTATGTGCGCGACGAACGAAACCTCGTCTCGGTGCGCGCCCTCGCGCAAGAACATTTCGGCGCGCATGTTGAGCGAGTCGTCAACGCACCACTCTGCCGCCGCGAACTTCTGCTCGAAATCGAAGGAGTGTGCGATGTCAGCTGAGCGCATCTACGACTGTCTGGTCATCGGCGCGGGACCTGCGGGCAGCGCGGCTGCGATTGAAATGGCACGCGCAGGACTCGATGTCCTCGTGCTCGATCGCGGCGAATTCCCGCGCTTTCGCATCGGTGAAAGTTTTCTTCCGCGCACGAAGCGAGCGTTTCGTCGCCTCGGCGTGCTCGACAAATGTCTGGCACTTCCTCACGCACGAAAGATCGGCGTTGAGATCTCGCTCGGCGACTGGCGGCACGGCTCGCAGTATTTTTTCTTTCGCGATGTGTTTGGTGATGGCGACAAAGAGACCTTCAACATGGCGCGCATCCATCTCGATCAGATGATGATGGAGTCCGCGCGTGAAGCAGGAGCGGAAGTTCAAACCTCTTGCGCACTTCGCGCCGTGACGCGGATGGAGGATGGCGATGTCGTTGTCGACAGCGACGCGGGAACAGTTCGCGCGCGCTGGATGATCGACGCAAGTGGACAAGCAACCACACTTGCGCGCGAACGCGATCAACGACGATTCCATTCCTTCTTGCGAAATGTTGCGTATTTCGAGCACTTTGAGCACGTCATTCGTCCGAGCGGCAAAGGACAGAACTGCTTTGCACTCGTCATCGCTGATGAGGGTTGGTTCTGGATGATTCCGCTTGATGACACACGAACGAGCATCGGCTTTGTGGCGCGTGAGTCGCTGCATCGCACGCTTGATGTTCCGCCTGAAGATCGTTTGCGCTGGGCCATTGCGCGCACGCCTGTGTTGCGTGAACGCATGGCCAACGCGATTGGTCCTGACAAGAATCGCGTCATTTCTGATTTCACTTACCGATGCGATCCCTTCGCGGGACCCGGACATTTTCTGATTGGCGATGCCGCGGCGTTTCTTGATCCAGTCTGGTCAACAGGTCTGACGCTTGGCTTGCTCGGCGCAGAACAAGCCGCAAACAGCGTGATTCGCATGTTCACGGGACCGCTCTCTCAGCGCACGACGGCCGCCACGGAACGCACGCGTCACCATCGCTGGACCAAGCGCATCACGGATCGCGCGTTTCGTTTGGTGGAAGGGTTCTACGATCCTGCGTTTCGCGATCTGCTCTTTTCTCCCAAGAGAACGAAAGGATTGGAGCGCGCCTTCATCACACTTCTTGCGGGCGAAATTGACAGTATTCCGTTTGGAGTCGGCGTGCGTTGCCAAGCACTCCGCGGACTGTGCGCGATTCAAAGCCGTCACGCCGTCGCCGCTCGCGTGCGTCCGTTCAAGATCATGCTCTCGAGTCCAGTGACGATGCCAAGCGTAACTGCTGATGTTGCGCACGCGGATGCCACATGAATTCGATTCTCCTCGCGCTCGAACGACATGCCAGTGAACGACCGCGGGACACCGCGATCATCGATGTCGATGGAACTGAGCATTCGTGGATGCGGTTGCGTGAACGCGTCGCGCAAGTCCGCAGCTTTGTGGATGCGTCAAGCGCGTTGGATGCGCGCATCGGCGTTTCGCTCTTGTCAGGAAGCGATTTTTGGATTGCGCTGCTAGGAGTTGCTGCGGCTGGACGCGTGCCGTGCTTGCTGCCCTGCCCGATTCCAGGCTTGCTTGCGGAGCGCGTGGCTCCAGAGTTGCGCTGCGCCTTCACGCTCGACGCGATCACCATTAAGGACGCTGCGCATACTCCGATCGGCGCCGCATCTGCACGCACCTCGCGCGGCGTAATCCTGCTTTCTTCGGGCACAACGGGTCACTCACGATTTGTGCTTCGTTCCTCCGACGGCATCGATGCAATCGCGTCAACACTGATTGAAGAAGAGCTCGCTGTTGCGAACGACATCGTCGCATCGTTTCTTCCAATGACGCACGCCTATGGCTTCGAACATGCGTTTCTCGCGCCACTGCTCGCTGGTTCCTGCGTGCGAGTGCTCGGTGCATTTTCGCTCGACCGCGCGGCTGACGCGCTCGCCAAGGGTGCCACATCCTTTCCGCTCGTCCCAATCACCGCAGACGCGCTTGTGGGAATTGCGCTGCCGAATTCAACATTGCGCAGCGTGGTTGTCGCGGGTTCTGCGTTGAATCCCCTCGTCCGCGAACGCTTCGAGCGAGCGTTTCGCATGAAGCTCATTGATCTCTATGGCGCAACCGAACTCGGCACCATTTGGATCGATCGCGGTCAAGGCGGCCGATTGGTGCGCGGCGTCGAGCTCACGCTTCTTGACGGCGAACGCACGGCATCAACATCCCTCAACACATCAAGCACGCGCGGTGAAATCGCGGTGCGTTCAGCGGGGATGCTCGTCGGGATCATTGAAGCCGACGGAACATGCACGCCGCATTCCACCCACGATTTCTTCCGAACAGGCGACATTGGCGAACGCACGGCAGACGGCGAGTTTCGAATCACAGGACGACTGCGACTCGTGTTTGATGTCGGCGGACTCAAGGTCAATCCACTTGAAGTCGAGCGAGCACTCGAGACGCATCCCGCGATTCGTCGTGCCTTAGTGAAGCCGATCGCGATCGACTCAACACTGCAACGAGTTGGCGCAGACATCGAGTTGCACGACAGCGTCACCGCGCCGTCGCTCGGAGAACTCCGCATGTTTCTTGCAGCGCTTCTGCCGCCGCATGCGTTGCCTCGATGCACGACTGTGGTGCGCGAACTTCCTGTGTCGAGCAGCGGAAAACTCCTTCGCAACACGGAACCAACTGTTTGGAAACCAGTCGTGAGTCGACCCGCTCATCTGGCGGACCGCACTGAGCGCGAGCACTACACCCGAAGCCTCTTTGACCGCACTGCTCGCGGGTACGACAATGCAAGCGGCGTCGCGTTCCTACGCAGCGGTCGGTGGTATCGCCGTCGCATGCTCATGCAAGGTGGGCTCACCACAGGCTGCGCGCATCTTGATGTTGGAAGCGGAACAGGTCTGTGTGCCGCGATTGCGCAAGTGATCGTGGGTCCACAAGGGCGCGTCGTTGCGCTCGATCCAAGCTCAGAAATGCTTAAAATGGCTACGAAACGCGGCGTGCGCGAAACAGTTGTTGCTCGCGCGGAAAATCTTCCGTTTCCAAATGCGACCTTTGATTTTGTTTCGATGAGTTACATGTTGCGACACATCGATGATCTCTCTCTCGGGTTTGCGGAAGCTCGCCGCGTGCTTCGCCCCGGAGGTCGGTTGATGATCTTTGAAGTGACCCAACCTGAGAGTACTGCGCCGCGCTACGCGTTCGATGTCGCCATGAGTTGGATCGTGCCGAGCATTGGCATCATTGCAAGCGGTCGAGTCTCGACCTTCTCGATGATGCGCTATTGGGCTGACACGATTCGTGCGGCTTCGCGGCCCGAGCGAATTCTCGAAGCGCTCGAGCACTCGGGCTTCACAGGCACGCGTCACACTCGGGAACTCGGCGTGTTCAGTTACTACAGAGGAAGCGCGCCGCTCGTGTGACGGCCAACGCGAGCAGCACCACGACGAAGAGCATGATTGAAGCGGGAAAAAGCTGCGCATTCGCATGCACGATGATCGCGGCGCCCACCGCGATCAACATTGATGCGTGCAATCGCCACGCAAGGAACGCGACCGTCGGCACGACCACGACCAGCGGCGCGCACAACGCGCAGACACCCGCGACGAACACCGCCATGCCTTGCAACCGTCTCCATGAACGATCGCGCCTTGCGAGCACTCCGCGCGCTGCGCCTGTCGGCGCCCGCATGAACACACGCACTCCAGCAAGCCGAATGAACACGAGTATCGATTCGATCCAATCGAACCAACCGAAGTGCGAAACTCGCTGCGTCGCGTCTTGATAGACCGTTTCGATTTTCAGTTCTTCGATCTCGACAGCGCTCCACGCGCAGCGCACGAGAAACTCTTCCTCCCACGCGTAACGACCTGCAGCGCAGACGATTCCGTCCGTCGCGGCAAGTGGATAGCAACGCAGTCCACAAATCGGATCTTGGACTCCAAGCCCTGTGAGCGCGCGAATTCCTAACGCCCACAAGCGTCGACCAAACATGCTCGCCGCAGGGTAACCCTCGTGCGATTCACTGCGCTTTCCAAGCAAAAGTACATGCTCGCGCGCCGCGCGAGCCATCCGCTGTGCATCGAGCAATCGGTGCTGCCCGTCGGAATCCACCGTCAACGCTGCATCAAATCCACGCTGCCGCGCAAGCGCAAGACCCGCAGCAAGTGCAGCGCCTTTGCCTTGATTGTGTGGCAACGAAATGAGCGTTCGCTCGCTACTTTTTTCACACCACGCGCGTGCCCATGCGTCGGTTCCGTCATCTGAACCATCGTCAACAACGATCAGCGCGAGGCCACACGCGCTAAGACCATCGAGTACCGCGGGCAGCGTGCGGATGTTTCGATAGGTCGGCACAATGGCAACGAGACGCATTTGGGTATGGTAATCCCATGTCAGTTCCACAGAGCGATTTTCAACGCCTCACCACTGACGCACTCGCGAATGTAGACACCAACTACGCCAATCATCTGAACCCGCACTTCGCGAAACTCTTGCGCTTGACGGGCTTTGATCGGCGGTATGTTCGTGGCGATGGCGCTCGGCTCTTCGACGACACTGGCGCGGAATATATCGATTGCATTGCGGGTTACGCGGTGCATGGCATTGGTCGAGCGCATCCGGCGATGATCGCGGCGCTTCAAGAAGCGCTGCAGAGTGAACTTCCGAACTGGATCCAGTTTGAGCGCAATCCACTGGCGGCGCTGCTCGCGCGACGGCTTTCCGCGCGAATGCCTGGCGAACTCACGCACGCATTCTTCTCCAACTCTGGAACGGAAGCCGTGGAATGCGCGCTGAAACTCGCGCGACGAGCAACGCGCCGCGATGCGCTGCTTCACTGCACGATGTCGTTTCACGGACTCACGCTCGGAGCGCTTGCGGCCAATGGCAATCCGCACTTACGCGACGGCTTCGGCGTGCTCGGTGAGTCGACATGCATTCCCTTTGACGATCTGCCTGCGCTTGAGAAGGCGTTGAGCACAAGGCGTTTTGCAGCATTTCTCGTGGAGCCTGTGCAAGGAAAGAGTTGTCGAGCTGTGTCGGATGGCTACCTTGCCGAAGCGTCTCGGCTGTGCGCGTTGTGGGGCACACTGCTCATCGTCGATGAAGTGCAAACTGGGATTGGTCGGACAGGTCGATTCCTTGCGCTCGAACATGATCCCAAGTGTCGACCCGACATCGTGGTGCTTTCGAAAGCACTTGCGGGAGGCTTCGTTCCAGTTGGCGCAACGCTTGTTCGCCGCGACATTTGGCGCGAAACGTTTGACTCAATGTCGAACGCGCTCGTGCACAGTTCAACCTTTCAATGCGGCGTACTCGCAATGACGGCGGCGCTCATGACGCTGGAGATTCACGATGCTGAACAGCTTTCGCAACGCGCCGAGCGCATGGGCGGTTTGTTGCGGCGAGGTTTCGAGGAGTGCGTGTCGCGTCACGATGCTGCGGCTGAGGTGCGAGGCCGCGGATTGATGCTGGGTGTGGCACTGCAGAAGAATGCCGTGGAGCGCTTCTTGTCCTCGCTTCCCTTGGTGGGTTCGCTCGAACGCGTGCTCTTCGGTCAAGCATTTGCAATGGAGATGGTGTCGTCGCATCGCGTGCTGTGCCAGGTGAGTGAAAGTCAAACGAATATCTTGAAGTTCACACCACCACTGGTGATCGATGAGTCACAGTGCGCACGCGTCGTGGGCGCTCTCGACGCGACGCTCTTTACGCTGCACAACGCGACATCGCCAACGCTCAGCGGCGCGTTGCGAGCGATCAAGCAAGTGTCGTAGCGCATGAACTCACTGCGCGCTCGAAGCATTTCCCGCGGCGAGCACGAGCGTGCCTTCTGCCGCGATGACGCCAGCAACTTTCGCGGTGACGCTCAGGCGATACAGCGCTCCGACTGAGCCCAATTCATGCGCATAGAGCGCGATCAATGCAGGCGGACGAATCGGAATGCGGAAGCGGATTTCCGAGTGCACCAACATCCCGTGGCTGTGCGAACCCCCAGAGCGCGCGATGAGCAACATTCCTGCAGTTTGCGCGAGCGCTTCGGTGACCAAGACTCCTGGAACGATAGGGTCGGATGGAAAGTGGCCGCGGAAAAACTCTTCACTCCCATCGACGCTCCACGAAGCTTCAAACGACTCGGTGTCGTCGTTCACAACGCTCGACACAAATCGAAACGGCGGGCGATGCGGCAGCTGCTCGATCAACTCGTTCACGACTTCAACGCCTCAAGTTCGCGATGTGCAAAGTCAGCGAACGATCCAATGGATCCCATTGTCTCGCGATTAAGAAGTTTCGTCGAAATCTTGTGACCAAATCGCTTTTCAATCCCTGTCACCAACATCAGCAGATCGAGGGAGTCGAGGCTCAGACCGCCTCCCACCAATTCAAGTTCCTCACCCAATTCGATTCCAGAAAACTTGAGATCAGTGCGAATGATTTCACGGATGGCGTCAATGACCTGAGTTCGTGATATCGACAATGGCTCCCCTTCAATTGGACTGCGCAAGAATGCACGGACCAAACGCGCACTTCTGTATGAACTTTACATCCGAGAACGGCTGCACACCCCCCCCACTACTCCGCGCGAATCGACGCGCTGTAGTTTGGTGCTTCTTTCGTAATCAGAATGTCGTGCGGATGATTCTCGACAATCGTCGCGCCGCTCAC
>QWPU01000004.1:14591-25927 GCA_003671065.1 Planctomycetota bacterium
CGTTACACTCTCGCCCCCACAGACACCCTTCGCCGGTGTGGCGGAATTGGCAGACGCAGCGGATTCAAAATCCGCCGCCCTCTAAAGGCTTGCAGGTTCAATTCCTGTCACCGGCACTCATATGACAACGCGCCCGATTGCGGGCGCGTTGTTGTGTTTCTGGCGTAGTGCGTGCACGACACGGCTCAATCGCATCGTGCGCGAGTCGCGTCCCCCACTACTCCGCGCGAATCGACGCGCTGTAGTTTGGTGCTTCTTTCGTAATCAGAATGTCGTGCGGATGATTCTCGACAATCGTCGCGCCGCTCACGCGCACGAAGCGCGAGTTCTTTCGGAACTCTTCGAGCGTGCGACATCCGCAATAGCCCATCGAACTGCGCACGCCGCCAACCATTTGATAGACGAAGTCGCTCAGCGCGCCGCGATACGCGACCATGCCTTCAACACCTTCAGGCACGAATTTGCGCGTGTCTTTGATCGCGGCTTGACCGTAGCGGTCCCCTGATCCAGCGGCCATGGCGCCTTCGCTGCCCATGCCTCGATAGGTCTTGAATCGTCGACCACGATGCAGCACCACTTCACCAGGGCTCTCATCAAGACCCGCAAGCAGCGAGCCAATCATCACCACCGATGCTCCCGCTGCAATCGCCTTGGCGATGTCGCCTGATTGGCGCACGCCACCATCGGCAATGACGGGAATCCCTGCTTTTTCTGCAGCGCGGACGGCTTCCATGATTGCGGTGATCTGCGGCACGCCCACCCCCGTCACCACACGCGTCGTGCAAATCGAACCTGGTCCGATGCCAACCTTCACCGCATCAGCGCCCGCGTCAATGAGCGCCTTCGCGCCATCAGCGGTGCCGACATTGCCGCCGATGACTTCGATGTTGAAGCGCTTCTTGATGCCTTCAATCGTCTCGATCACATTCTTCGAATGTCCATGCGCCGTATCAACCACGATCACATCGACTTCAGCCTCAACGAGTTTCTCCGCGCGTTCAAACTGCCGCACGCCAACCGCTGCACCAACGCGCAATCGTCCGCGACCATCACGGCACGCTGAAGGATGCGTGCGCACATTCTCAAGATCGCGCATGGTGATGATGCCCTTGAGTCTGCGATTGCCATCAATGAGAATCAGTTTCTCCACGCGCGCGCGACTCATCAGCAGTTCAGCATCCGTTGGCCGCGTGTCAGGCGAGGCCGTCACGAGATTCTTCTGCGTCATCACTTCGCCGACCTTTGATTCACTCTTTCCGCCGAGAAACTTCATATCGCGGCGCGTGAGAATGCCCACGACTTCTCCACGACTCGTTCCATCAAGCGTCACTGGGAAACCCGACACGCCATGTTCCGCCATCAAATGCGCAGCGCGACCAACAGTGTCATTGGGCGAAAGCGTGATCGGATCGACCACGACGCCGTGTTCGCTGCGCTTCACGCGCGCGACTTCACGAGCCTGCAACTCAGGCGTCATGTTCTTATGAATGATTCCCATGCCGCCCTCTTGCGCGAGCGCGATGGCCAGCGTGCCTTCAGTCACCGTGTCCATCGGCGCGCTGATGAGCGGGATGCGCAACTGAATGCGATTGGTCAGACGCGTCGAAGTATCGACGAGGTCTGGCGTGAGATCGCTGTACGCGGGAATCAGGAGGACATCATCGAAGGTGATGCCTTCGAGCGTGATTTTGCTTTCCGACATGCGTTCCATTGGTGGATGATGCAGTCCCACCGCTCACTCGTCAACCGCACTTTCGTTGGAGCCGATGTTTCGGTAACCTGCGGTGCTCCCCGCATGTGCGTGGGGTGAGGGCGTTCTGTTCGCCCTTCGGCCCGACGCACGACACTTCAGCAAGCACTCTTGAGGCAACCGCATGGCAGGATCCCGTAACGAACTGCTCGTTCCACTTTCGATCGCCCACCGTGGCACTAAACCAGGTGAAGGCAAGGCTGCTTGGATCTCTTGGCTTGACGCGATCATTCGCGTCGAAGGATCCGATTTGATTGTGAAGAGCGGGTTGCGTCCGCGTGTGCGCCACCGTGGCATTCTGAAAGATCTCGAAACGGCCGTCTGCACGCCAGACCTCATGATGCAAGTGGCGAAGGACATCCTTGACCCGAACCAGATCAACTTTTTCACTGGTCACGGTTCCATCGATTTCGCGTATGACTACGAGCGCGAAGGCGATCCTGAAGGCACGAAATCGCGTCGTTTCCGCGTGAATCTCTTCATGGCGCGCGGCAATCCTTCGCTCGCGGCTCGTCTCATCACTAGCAACATCAAGAAGTTCGAAGAGTTGTATCTACCGCCGATCCTCGGTGATGTGTCGATGGCGGCGCAAGGGCTGATCCTCTTTTCGGGCGTGACTGGTTCGGGCAAGTCAACCTCGATTGCTTCGATGATCGACTATGTGAATCAACGCAAAAAGGTCCACATCATCACGATTGAGGATCCGATCGAGTATGTCTTCATCGATGCGAAAGCAACGATCAATCAGCGTGAAATCGGCATCGATGCCACGAACTTCAACGATGCACTCCGCGCGCTCGTGCGTGAGAATCCTGATGTTGTGCTCGTCGGCGAAATGCGCGACTACGAAACCTTCGAAGCAGCTATTCGCGCCGCAGAAACAGGCCACTTGGTCTTCGGAACCATCCACGCGTCGAGCGCGTGGCAGACATTTGGTCGTATCTACGACTTGTTTCCTGAGAATGAGCGCGATCAGATTCGGAAGTTGCTCGCGTACAACCTTCGCGCGATTGTCTATCAGAAGTTGTTGCCAACGCTGCATGCACACATCGCGCGCATTCCAGCGCTTGAAATTCTGATCAACACGCCGGCAGTGCAGAAGTATGTGCTGGAAGGCCGCGAAGGCGAGATTCTCGACCTCATCAAGCAGGGTCACGATGAAGGCATGCTTGACTTCACGACCGCGCTTGTGCGCCTCGTCGAAGACCAGATGATTCACCAACGCGTGGCCCTCGAAGCCACTCCGAAACCAGAAGAACTGAAGATGCGCCTGAAGGGCATCGGCTAAGAGAGGTCGTGGCTGCGCGGAGTTTTTCCGCAACAAGCCCTGCTTCGCCCGCGAACTGTCCCTCACACTCACGCGAATCGCGCACGAGCGTTCACTATGCAAGACATAACTCTCTCCGCCCTGTCGACGACTTCATTGCCGAGCGCGATCCTCGCTGATGGCATGATCGTCATGAGTATCGCCAAGCCGATTCTCCTCACGCTTTCCTTTGCCGCGTATCTGCGCTTTGTCGCGCGTTTCGAAAGCGACGCGCGCATGTTCAACTTGCCCGTAGTCGCATGGAACTTCGCCTACCTCGCGGCGGCGCTGCTTGCGCTTGCCTCGGTCCTGCTTATTCCGATCTTTTGGATCGGCTGGATCCTCGCGCTTGGCGTGTTGATCGGCACGATGTTCGCATACATGAACTACCGAAATGCGCGGGTTCCTGCAGGGCGCGAGTACAAACTCTCCTTCGATGCCTTCGCCAAGGTCATGGCCGCGCGCAAGATCGCGAGTGCTGAACGCGCCGCCAGCGTCCTGTTCTCACGACCCAATGGTTCGAAGGAACCTGTGCCACAGAAAGAGGACGCGACGCTTGCAACCTATCTCGCCCTTGAAAGCATCCTGGTGGGACCGATCGGTGCGCGCGCGAGCCGCGTCGATGTTGTGTCGGGTCAAGCTGGTGTCGGCGTCAGCATGCTCGTCGATGGCGTTCGCACCAAGTGTGAATCGCTCACGCCTGAACTCGGCAACGCCGCGATCGACATGCTTAAGCGCATCGCAGGCCTTGATGTCGCGGATCGACGCCGTCGCCAAGGCGGCTCGTGCACCGTTGAAGGCGGCGGAGGCAAGACCAAACTGTCAGTGACCACCTTCGGTTCGAGCACTGGGCAAACCATCCGCATTGACTTCGATCGTGAAGCACGATTGGGCAAGGCGTTCGAAACGATCGGGCTCGCACCCGCGCAACTCCTCGCGCTGCGCGAGTTTGAAATCCCGGCGAAGCGTATCGGCGTGATTCTTGTGAGCGCGCCCGCAGGTCAAGGTCTGACGACGCTTGGCATCGCGCTGATCTCGCGCCACGATGCGTACACGAGCAACATTAAGACGCTCGAGCGCGAGTTGGTCTATCGCGTTGAAGGCGCGGATCACAAGCTGTTTGCGCCTGAACCAGGCAGTGATGATTACGCCGCCATGCTCACGCGCATGATTCGTCGCGACCCTGATGTCGTGCTTGCTGCTGATGTGTCGGAAGCGGGTTCAGCGAAAGCCGCTGCGCTTGCGGGCATGGCGTCTCCGCTGGTGTATGTCCTCATTCCTGCGGACAGCATGGCCACAACCATCGCAACATGGATGCAGGCTGTGGGAGATCCGAAGGTCGCAACGCGCTGCTTGAGTGCCGTGATTCATCAACGACTCATCCGAACACTGTGTCCGAATTGCAAGAGTCCCTTCACTCCCGCACCTGAGCAAGCGAAGAAACTCGGGATCCCTAGCGGCAAAGAGATCGAACTCTTCCGTCCGAGTGGAAAGGTGCAAGTGAAGAACCGCATCGAAGACTGTCCTGTCTGTCAAGGCGTCGGATACTTCGGTCAAACAGGCGTCTTCGAAGTGCTCACGCTTGATGACGAGGGACGCAAGTTGCTCGCTGAAAACGATTTCCGCACGGCCTACGCGCGCGGCATTCGCGAGCAGAAGATGATTCAGTTGCAGGAAGCTGCGCTCTACAAGGCGCGTGATGGATCGACGAGTCTCGAAGAGGTTCAACGCATCTTTGCGCCGAAGCAATCGTCGAATCCAGCATCGGTGAAAGCCTCTCCGACAAAAGCCTGAACCGATCGCCTTCATCTGTCACGACACGACTCAACACGCCACGCGCCACGCGCTTCAACTGACCCTCTCGGAATCCTCACATGGAATCTATTTTCAACATTCTCGTCATCGCGTTCATCGCTCTCATCGCCTATTGGTGGGCGAATCAGGGGATTCTGAGCGCGTTGCTCCACCTCATCTGCGTCATCGCAGCAGGTGCGCTCGCCTTTGCAGGCTGGGAGCCGATCTCGCACATTTTCCTCAATGCAGGCGCCATGACGCCCTACGCGTGGGGCATTGGATTGCTGCTCCCGTTTGCGGTCTACCTGTTTGTGCTTCGTCTGATTGCTGACAAACTCGCGCCAGACAACCTCAATTTTCCGCACTTGGCGGGCCTTGGCATCGGCGGCGTGCTCGGTATCTGCGCAGGCGTCTTGACGGTTGGCATCAGCATCATTGGTGCAGGTCACACGCACTCGGGCAATCAGATTCTCAATGTCCAAGGTGCCGTTCGCACCGCGACCAATCGCGGACAGCCTGATTTTTCCGTGGCAGCGTTGTGGATTCCTGCTCACACGATCACGGCGAATTTCTTCTCGTTCCTGTCCACGACTTCGCTGCGACCAACGCTGACGAATCCCACGCTTGCCTCGGAGTTTCCAACCCTCGACACCCAAGCGCTCGGACTCTTCCGCGACACCTATGTCAAGGATGGTCGCATTGCGCGCACTGCTGTGAAGCCTGGAACGATCACGATTCAGAACGCGATTCTCGTGCCGGACTTCGTGAGCCCTGGCGTCCCACCGATGGCGGCGTATGTCGTGCGCCTTCACTTTGAAGTGACTGCTGCGACTGACGGAACGAACTTCGCGCTGAGTGCCTCGCAGTTTCGCCTTGTTGGAAAGGTACGCGCGGGCTCAGGCCCTGGCAGCGGTATCGCGTATCCAACCGCGTGGGGACAACTCAATCAGAACGGCGGCAGCAGTATGTATGTCTTCGACGACAAGTCGCACTACATCACTGGTGTTGCAGGAACGCAGACGCTTGACGCCGCGCTGGTGTTTCCCGCCTCGGCATTTGCGCAAGGTGATGCGCCCCGCTTCTTGCAAGCGATGGGACTTCGACTGCCGTTTCCAACAATTGCGACAGCGTCAACGCTGGTGGACGCGATGATGTTGGTGATGGGTGATCAAGCCGCCGCGGCACCTGTGATTCCTAACGATGTGCCGCTGATCAATCCGAGCGATCTGGCAATGACCGACTCGCTGCAGCCCGCCAATGCTGACCTCAACTCGCTGCCCCCTGGAGTGAAGACCAAAGATGGCAACTGGCTGTTCTCAGGCAACGGCGATTTCGAGCAAGGTGGCTTCCGCGGCAACAAGAGCGTCGTCATCAAGGGCATTTGGGCCAGCGCGGACACTCGCGTTGTGCGACTCAACATGTCGCGTGGCGGCACGAGTTCCATTGATGTGTGGAACGACTCGAACAAGATTCGCGAGAAGGTCGGCGAGTCCGCTCGTCTCAGCCTCGTTGATGACTACGGGCGGTCGTACTACCCGATCGGCTACATCCATGTCACCAAGAGCGGCGATCGGCGCGTGACTATCTGGCTCGATCGCTCGGCGCCGTTTGAGATCCAGTCTTTTCCGAATCTCTCCTCGGCTGGCACCGATGAACTGTTCTGCTTGTTCGCGCCCGCGGCCGGCCGCAAGATCGTCGGCGTCAAGTTCGGCGACGAGTGGATTGCGCGCGCAGATCTGTCGATCGTCCCGAAGGTCTGAGTGACGCGGTGAGCATGGCTGCGGACATGGCTGCGGACATGGCTAAACACATCACGACATCACGCGAACCAACAACTTGAAAATAGTTGTGGGAGAAATGTAGTACGTCGATGGTTTGCTGAAATCGTGTGCGATGATGTGAACAGACATGAGATCAAGTATGCGATGCACCGCGTCATGATTGATGTCAATTGATGTCACATAGATGCCATGATCGCGCTGTTGCGACGGGCGAGGGATGAGTGCTTCGGTGCGCGTGTGGACAACGAAGGGAGTCAGGAATGTCGAACGAAGTCGACGGCTGTGTCCGTGGATTGCAGGAGAAATCGCAGGAGAAATCGCGGGATGAATCGCGGGACAGAAACACGAGCGCGTGCGCGGTTCGCCGCGGCGTGGCGTTCTTCGTCAACATCGTGCGACACACGCGGCAGGA
Source organism: Planctomycetota bacterium (assembly GCA_003671065.1). Lineage (GTDB taxonomy): Bacteria > Planctomycetota > Phycisphaerae > Phycisphaerales > SM1A02 > QWPT01. The sequence goes on from QWPU01000004.1 coordinate 21,635, forward strand.
AGGGCTTGCGGTCGGATTTGCCTACTGCGTGCGTGCGATTCGTTCAGCGTTTCCATCCTGGCAGCGCGATGATGGCGAACTCGCAGCCGAACGCTATCTCAAGGCGTTGGGATACCGCATTCTCGCGCGCAACTGGCGCAGTCCTCGCGATCGCCGTGATGAAGCCGATCTGATCGCGCTCACGCCAGATGCGGCTGAATGCGTGATCGTCGAAGTCAAGCGAGCCGCTGGTCCGTGGGATGCGCTTGAACGCGTGGACTCACGCAAGAAGGAGGTGCTGTGGCGGCTGCTGCTGGATCTTGAGTCGGCGAGCAACGCGCGCGCCTCGCGTCATGCTCTCGGCAAGGGTCGAACTCTCGCGCGTGCGCTCACACACGCGCGATCAATTCGAGTCGATCTCATCGGCGTGCGCGGGGTTGGTCGAAGCGCAACCATGGTGCGTCACGAAACGGCGATCTTTGAACGGCGACGCGACTCAAAACAGCATTCGCCTGCGCATCAGTCGCACGCGCGTGATCCGCCCCGCGATCCGCCCCGCGATCCGACACGCGATCCGACACGCGATCCGCCACGCGATCAGCGCCAGTAGCGCTCAACAGCTATCTCGAGCAGGCGCCGCTCCATCTCGCCGATGTCGTCGGTCACCCAACGGCTGCGGAGGGTGCTGATGTAGCGTTCGCGTTCGATGATGGTGCGTCGACTCTTGAGCTCGGCTTGCAATTGCAGTTGCACTTCGCGATCAAAGATCGAACGCGCCACGGGCTGGTCAATCGTCATCACCGTCAGCCATGTGATGAAGTCAGGCTGCAGGAGCGGCTCGCTCATCGCATCGATAGCGAGTCCATCAAGCCGTTCTTTGAGCGCGTCGCCGAGTTGCGTGCCCTTGATTCCTTCAGGAGGAAGATCGAACCGATTCCACCGACCACCATCAGGAAGTTTGAGCTCGAGAGCGATCGCAGAGAAGGTCTTTCCCGCAGCGATGCTCTCCTTCACTTGCGTCACCATCGCGGCGTCGGTTGTCACATTGAGGCGAATGCGCCCGATGATGATCATTGGCTGCGGATTGAATTCTGCTTTGCGTCGCGCATATTCCTGTTCGACATCACGCCAGGCGACGATCGTGCGCGGGGCGATGCGCTCATTGATCAGACGGCGCGCCAACATGACATCGCGGGTCTGCTGCACAAACTCGTCGAGCGTTTGTGCATCTTCTGCTTCAAGACTGGCTTCGGCTGCTGCGCGACTACCACCGCGCTCGGCGATCGTTTCTTCCTGCATGGTCTTGATCCATGCGAAGAGTCCTTGCTGTTGCTCTGCCGAGAGCTTCGACTCAGCTTCCGCAACGATAAGTTCGCTGTCCACCGTCTGCTTGAACTGGCGGCGGACCGTTTCGATGAGCGCGCGCCGTGCTTCAGTACGGTCGCGCATTGCAGTCGCCACGATGATCTGATCCTCAATCGGCTCAAAGAACGCATCGGCAAACACTGGTCGGCCGTTCACTTGGCCGACGAGACACTCAACGGGCCATGATTGTCCTGGCTCGAGCGCGCGTGCGACTTCGAGCGGCGAGACATAATCGACCTCAGTCGTTCCATCGGCGCGCTTCGATGTGACTTCGCTCTGCTGCGCAGTGGTCGCGCGACCGTCTACTTCGATTGCGATTCCTTCGGTGGTCAGCGTTGGACCTTCGAGGATCTCGTCCGACATCTCGACCACATCTGTGAGTAACTCCGCAGGCGGATGCGCGAAATCGCTCAGCGAAATGCGCTGCGTGTCCGGGCGCGTCGAAGAGGAGCAGCTCGCGCAGACGATCACAATTCCCGTGCAGAAACTCATACGCGCCGAGGGGATTTGTGCGAGGCCAGCCAGGAAAGACATTGGTGGAATCCTACCGTTGCGCTCTGCGCGTGTGTGGGCTCGCGGATATTCTCGCACTATGAACGACGAAACACCGAAGTTGCACATCGACTCTGATTGGAAGGCTCAAGCGCAGGCGGAGAAGGATCGCCTCAGCGAAAAGGAGTCCGCGCGAGCGGCGTCGAGTGCGGGCGCACAACATCGCGGTCAGCCTGGCGCGCAACCTGGCCCGCAACACGGCGCGCAATATGGCGCGCAAGACGGCGATCATCCCGACGAAGGCGAACTGCCCCCCGCTGACTTCCGTGCGCTTGTCGCAACGCTTGCGAGCCAAGCGATGATGGGGCTCGGTGCCTATGCCGATCCGCAATCGGGTCGAGCGGTCATCGACATCCAAGGCGCGCAGTTCGCGATCGATCTGCTCGGCGTCATCGAAGAGAAGACCCGAGGCAATCTGACCGCTGATGAAGCGAGCGAGCTCACGGAGATCCTCGCGCAACTGCGCGCGCGATTCGTGCAGATCGCGAAACTCGTAGCGGCGCAAATGCAACGCGAGATGGCGGGCGGCGGGATGCAAGGCGGCCCCATGCAAGGCGGCGCGATGCAAGGCGGCGGACCTGTCGGCTCCATCGGGCTCGGCGGTCCGTCGGGCGGACCAACTACGACGAAGAGCGGTCTGATCATTCCTGACTGATGCGTGATGCGTCGAAAGGGTCGCGCGAGTGAGTCACGGACGACTTCAGTTGCCGATCCGAAACACATTCCACGCGCTCAAGCCAACCGACACCACCGCTGCACTCCACAGCGGCCATGTTCGCATCGAACGACCTGCAATCGCGACCGCGGCAAGCGCGCAGAGCATGAACACCATCGGCTGGAGATAGCGCTCGAAGCACTGTTGATTCGCCGTCTGCGCGAGGGTCATGCCAACGAGCACGAAGAGTGCACACGCGCCAACGCCGCGACCTGCACTGTCACTACTGCGTGACCACAGTCGAAGGTACGCGCCGATCGCGGCGGCACCGACCGCGGCCAGTGGCACAATCACGATCGAACGCCCAAATGGCGCAGGGAATTTGCTTGCTACGGTCCACACGATCCCGCCGAAGCGGACATGCACGATGTAACTCGACTCAACGGTCACTGCGATTGCGCACGCAAGCGCCGCCAGCAGCGCGATGCGCCGAGAGCACAACTCGCGCAAGAATCCTGGCATCGCCACAAACGAAGCCATGCCCCAAATCCCAACGAGCGCGAGCACATAGATCGGCGTGACGGGATTTGCGCCCGTTCCGTGATAAGTACGAAACGACGGCGGCACGAGCCCGCCCCAGAGCACGACGAAGATTCCAACGAGGATGCACGCAGGAAGCAACGCGAGCGCTGCGAGCACGAGGTCACTCACTTTCGGCCGTGACCGCGTCGCGCACGCGCGCGCCACTACCGCCGCCGCCGCAAACGCCGCGGTGTACACGAGGATCTGTCGAATCGCAGCCGCCGCGCACGCCCACAGCGCGCTCACCAACACACTGCGCGAAAGCGAACGCGTGCTTCCATCCGCGATCGTCAACGCGGCGGCAAGCCCCGCAAGCAGCGGGATCATCGCAAGATTGTCAGTCGTCAGCCACACCGATGAACTCAGCACATACGGCGACGCTCCGAGCACGCATCCTGCGGCCAGCGCAACTGCCCCGCTTGTGCGTCTTGCAATGAGCAGCGTGAACATCGCAACACACGCGCCGCCAAAGAGCGCGTTGAGCAGATGCAACGCACTGTCACTAGCACCAGCGCGCAGCAACATCGCCATCACCAAGTGATAGCCAGGCGTCGTCGCAGACTTGTAGTCGCTCAAGCTCGGCGTCGGAAGTTGTTCAGCAAACACTTGGATCGCAGGCCGGTGATACTCCTGCTGATCGGCCCACTCGCTGGTCCCTTCGATCTGCAACGCAATCGCAGTGCCTGCAAGCACTAGGTGAAACGCAACCGCGAGCAGCACCATGACAATCACGCTCCGCCGCACCGTGCGCGTGTCCGTTGAGACAACATCACTCACTGCGTCAGCCCTTGCCCATCGTGCAGTTCCACGCTTGTTTCATACAGGAAAACTGCATCAAGCGCCTCGCGCGCAGCAGGCGCAAACAGCACAACTCCAAGCAGCACACCAAACATCGCAATCGAACTCAGCACCACGCGGTCATGACGCAACGCATCAAGCGGACTGTCCGAACTGCCTTCATTTGCGCGCCGCCAGAATCGATGAATCGCAACAAGCACAAGCGGCGTGAGCAACGCAAGACCCGTCGCGCGTGAACCAAACAATCCTCGCGCGTGATCAGACAGCGTGTACGACAAATACATCATCGTCGTCATCACTGCGCTCAAACTAAGCAACCCCTGCAACTCCTCGCGCCCTCGATCTCCCGCGGGCGACGTCCA
>QWPU01000040.1 GCA_003671065.1 Planctomycetota bacterium
CCGTGCTGCTGTTCGATCCGCTCAATCCTGTTGAAGCGCGGCGCACGATTCTGTTTCTGAAGCCACTCAATCCTGAACTTGAGAAGTGGGATGGGTTTCGCGCAGAGATCGCAAGCGCGCTCAAAGCGAAGTACGGATTCGCCACCATCATGCGCACCACTGCGTTCGCGCGATTTCTTCTTGACGCCACCAAACGTACGAAGCGCTTTGCGTTGCTGCACTCGCTTGCGCCGCACAACGCGCCGGTGTCACCCGATCTTGATGTGTTTCGCAAATGCGCCGAACGCATTCCTGGCTCACGCATCGATGACCACACGCAACTGCTTGCGATCATGCGCGCCGCGAAATCGCCTGCGGAACTTGCGCTCATGCAGCGTGCCGCAGATATCACCGCCAAGGGCTACGACGCAGTGCTGCGCGGACTCAAGCCTGGTCTCACCGAGTTCGATGTGCAAGAACTTGTCGAGCATGGGTATCGCTCAAACGGCGCGCGCAAAGCGGCATATCACACCATCGCTGGTGGTGGTTTCAACGCGACCGTACTGCACTATCACGGCAACCACGCGCCACTTGCTGCGGGTGATCTCATCCTGATTGACAGCGGCGCAGACTTCATGGGTTACGCGTGCGATGTCTCGCGAACCTTTCCTGTGAATGGAACTTTCAGCAAGCGCCAGCGCGAGATCTACACGATCGTGCTTGATGCGCAGCTCGCCGCGATTGCCGCGACGAAAGCAGGCACGACCTTCGCTGCGATCGACAAGGCCGCGCGCGATGTCATCACGAAAGCGGGCTACGGCGATGCGTACTTCCACGGCACGGGTCATCACCTCGGTCTCGAGGTGCACGACATCACACCTGAAGGCGTGATCCCAGAAAACGCGGTGATCACCATTGAACCTGGCATCTATCTGCCTGCGGAAAACTTTGGTGTGCGCATCGAAGACGACATTCGCGTGACGAAGAAAGCGGGCGGCGAAAATCTCACGAGTGCGATTCCGAAATCGATAGACGCGATTGAACGCGCGATGCGCAGGTAAGCCCAACGCGCCAACTGCGCGCAATGGTCACGCAGGGAACAGCTCGTGCAGCACGAGTAAACCAAGCGACCACACCACTGGAAGCGCGCTGAGCACAACTGCGGTGTACGCGAGAAATCGTCCTGCACTCATGCGCATCCGCGCGAGAATCTCGCACACAACGATCACCCAAGTCATGAGTGCAAACTTGAACGCGATAGCGCCGTGCATTCCCCAGGTATCGATGATGAGCGCGGCCAGCGGATTAACCTCGAGACCGCCGCGCGCAAGTATCTTCCAAGTGAGCATGATGTCGAGGCTCGACACAAAGACGAACCACACATACGCGTTCTGAAAGTGCATTTCGGGACTGCGCGCAAACGCAAGCCAATCACGAGCGAGTGGTTTGTTGCACGCGGGACAACGATCAGGCCGCTTCACCGCGTGATGATCGAGTACATGGCGGCACGATCCACACAGTCCGTACTTCTGCAGCTTTCGATTGCGCAACGCGAGAGGAAGTGCAATGACAAACCATGACGCTGTCGACCAGAACACGATGTCGCCAGTCACGCCAACGAGCAGCGGTCGCAACGGAATCACGGTTTGATGCGCAGTCGATTCTCCGACCTCGACGATCCAGCGCAGATCATCGGATTGCGCGGGGCGATTTGCTGCGCGCCAAAGTTCTCCTGCGAACGCTCGAAACGGCCATCCTGCACGCATGGTGTTGATGGATGTGTAGTCACGCGCGAACTCATCGCTCGGATACGCGAGATACCAATCACTCATCACGCCAAGCGAACTCTCAACACGCATCGCGCGATCACTGTCGATCACCGATGGCGCAGTGCTCGATGATCCCGCAATCATCTTCGGACCAAGTCCGCGCATCGCAAGTATCACAGGCACTCCCCACGCCATGAACAGCGTGAGTGCCACGCCGCTGATCACGAATGGAAGTCCGCGACGCGCGCGCTGAAGCCACAGGTTCATCGATGCACTATCGCAGCAGCAGATCAATCTGTGTGCTCACTGCCGAAGCATTGGTGAAGCGCGAGCAGTGGCGCGAACTCCCCACGATCGGCAGCGCGAATCGCGTCGAGGTACTCACCACGCACTTCGCTCGCGACTCCGATGGAGGGTTCGGGCCAGAAGATCAGCGGAGCGCCGTGCATTTTCAGCCAGATGTTCGCAAGCAGCCGCGACCAATGCCCGTTGCCGTTTGAAAACGGATGAATGCGAACCGCTCCATGATGCAGCCGCACCGCCTGCTCAAGAAAGTCCATCTTCGACTGCTCCCACACACGCAGATCGATCGCAAGGTTGTGCAACTCCACAGACACTTGATGCGCAGGCGAACCGATGTTGGTTTCATGCGTGCGAAACTCGCCCGCCCATGTCCAGATGCGCGAAAACATGTCGCGGTGACGTCGTTGCATCCACGCGACAGTGAACGGCGCCGCGCGACGCGTCGGAGTCTCCGCGAAATACTTCACCATGACTTTGCGTATGCCCTCCGCTTCAGCGGCGTTGAGCGCGGAATGCGTGGTCACGCTTCGCAGCCTCAACCCCGAGAGATCGTCGAGCCGCGTTTCACCCTCGCCCCAACCGCTCAGATCAGCCGATCCTCATTCGCGATGTTGAATGCGGGCTTGAGATTCACTTGGACCAGGCTGCCGACCTTCTCGCCTTGCACTGCCTGGGCCTCGCTTGGATCGACATAATCCGAGTGGCATGAAGCCTTCTCGCCTGTGTCGGCGCCGACGGCTTTCTTGGTCTTGCTTGCGAGTTTGTGAATCTCATCCGGGCTGAGCACGCCGCGCTTGGCGAGGATTTCCTGCTGCTCGTCAGTCAGCGCCGCGCTCTTCACGGGCTTGCCGCGCTGGTACTCCTCTTCTTTGCCGCTCGCGAACTCTTGGATTTCCTTCGAGATGCGCACGCTGCACCAATCGTGGCCGCACATTGCGCAGAAGTCGGTGTCGACATCGAGATCTTCGTCGTGGTACGCGCGCGCGGTGTCGGGATCGAAACTCAACTCGAAGTGCTTCGCCCAGTTGAGCGCGGCGCGTGCCTTCGTGAGTTCGTCATCGCGATCGCGTGAACTTGGAATACCCAGCGCGACATCCGCAGCGTGTGCCGCGATCTTGTAAGCGATGCAACCCTGCTTCACATCGTCCTTCTTCGGCAGACCCAAGTGCTCCTTCGGCGTGACATAGCACAGCATGCTCGCGCCGTGATAACCCGCGGCTGTCGCGCCGATGCAACTGGTGATGTGGTCGTAGCCTGGAAAGATGTCCGTGACGAGCGGACCGAGCACATAGAACGGCGCGCCGTGGCAGATCGTGCGCTGCAGTTTCATGTTGAATTCGATCTGATCGAACGGCACATGACCAGGACCTTCGACCATCACTTGCACGCCCATGCGCCATGCGCGTTCGGTGAGTTCGCCGATGGTTTCGAGTTCCGCAAGTTGCGCGCGATCGGTTGCGTCGGCGAGACCGCCTGGACGAAGTCCGTCACCAATGGAGAAGGTGACATCGTGACGACGCATCACTTCGCAAATTTTCTCCCAGCCCGTGTACATCGGATTCTGTTTGTTGTGCACGAGCATCCACTTCGCAAGCAGCGAACCGCCGCGTGAGACGATGCCGATGAGACGCTTCTTGATGAACGGCAGATGCTCCTTGAGCACGCCCGCGTGAATCGTGAAGTAGTCGACGCCTTGCTGCGCTTGATGTTCAAGCGTGGCGAGGATGATCTCTTCGTTAAGGTCTTCGAGCTTTTTCCCGATAATCATCGAGTAAATCGGCACGGTGCCGATGGGGACCGTCGAGGCTTGGCAGAGCGCTTCGCGACATTCATCAAGGTTTCCACCGGTGGAGAGGTCCATCACGGTGTCCGCGCCCCACTTCTCTGCCCACTGCAATTTCTCGACTTCTTCGTGCGTGCCTGACGAAATCGGCGACGCGCCCATGTTGGCGTTGATCTTGGTCTTCGACGCACGACCGATCGCCATGGGATCGAGCTTGTGCTTGAGATGCACGCGGTTGGCGGGAATCACCATGCGACCCGCGGCGATTTCATCGCGCACTGCAGTCGCGCTGAGATGAGGTTCGCGTGCAGCGACGCGCGTCATTTCATTGGTGATGATGCCGAGGCGCGCGCTTTCGAGTTGTGTGATTGGTGTGAAGCACTTCGGATAACTCACGCGCATCCATTCGTTGCGCGCGCTGACGAACTCAACGCAGCTGAGTGCGTCGCCACCACTTGATGCGCCGACCGAAGTCGTCGGTGCAGCGGCAAGACGAACGCATGACCAACCCTCTGGCAGAAAATCCCACGCGGTCTTATCGCTCGGCGCAGGCATGCCTGGCGTGTCGGGCGAACTGAAGGCGAGTGGACCGCCGATGTCCGCGCGACGAGCGAAGGAGCCTGGCGTTGTTCCTTGTGCAGTGCTTGAAGGGTTGAACGCGCCGTGAAGCGGGAGGTCGTAGTCGAGAGTTGTGGTGGTGTGCAGCGTGGTCATCGAAAGTCCTTCAATTCGCGGCCGTTTCCAGCGCTGGCGAGAAAGGAGTTGGTGCGCACGCGCGCAGCACTCGCTTTCCTACGCCGGTGCAAACCGGATCAGGTTCAACGGGTGCTTCTCAGCTCTTTGCAATGCAAAGGGCGCCCCGAGCGAAGTCGTAGTGTAGCGATCATGCGCGTGCAACTGCGCTTAACGAAGCGAAACCGCGCGCGCGAGAATCGATGCGGCAGCGACAGCAAGGTGACGCTCGCCGCGCACGCATTCGTCGATAAGTATCAGCGGATGCGTGAGCGCAAGTGCTGCTGCGACAGGACGATTCGGCGCGAAACGATCCACGCGAGCAAGCGAGAATGCTGCCTTGGCGTGAAGCGCTCGCAAGCAGTGCGCGTGCATGGCCGTGAGAAGTCGCGTCTCGTTGCTTGCATGCGCGTGCAACGCCTCAGCACGCAGCGACGGATGAATCGCTTGCGTGCAATGCGCGAACGCGCTTTCGATCCATCGCGCGAGTTCGCGCACTTCAGCGGCAGTGCATGATTTCGAATCGCGCACGCCTCGCGCAAGCGCTTCGCCTTCCATCGCGCGCGGCATGAGCACAGCGGCCACTGCAATCGATCGCTCGCGTTCACCTTTGCCTGCCTCATCACTTCCTGCAATGAGCGTGACGCGCTCGGGCTCTGCGCCACCATCAGGAATCGCATGATCCGATGGACACGCGCCTCGATGCGCGCGATCGAAATCGTCTGCAGCCGTTCCATCAACCGCTTCAACCAACAACACATTCGGCGCGAAACGCACGCGCGTGTTGCGATCGTTGATGTACTCCCATTCAGCGAACGCATCTGGCGGCACAACTTGGTGAAAATCTGCCGCAATCAGCGAATCGCGCAAAGGATCCCAACGCGTCGACACGCGTCGATAGATGCGAACGGAAGGTGAACGCGCAGTGCTCACGCGAGTAGGCTACACACATGACGACCGCTGCCCATGCTGCGTATGCCGCAACTATCGATGACATTCGTGCTGCGCGCCGTCGCATCGATCCATTCGTGCATCGAACGCCCGTGTTGACCAGCGCCACGCTTGATGCGCTTGCGCGCTGCCACCTCTATTTCAAGTGCGAGTTTCTGCAGAAAACAGGCTCATTCAAGTATCGCGGCGCGACTAATGCAGTGCAGATGCTCAGCGACACTGAAGCCGCGCGCGGAGTCGTCACGCATTCATCGGGCAATCACGCGCAAGCTTTAGCGCTCGCGGCGAAAGTGCGTGGCATTCGTGCCACCGTCGTGATGCCTTCGAATTCCGCTGAAATCAAGAAGATTGCCGTGCGCGGCTATGGCGCGGAGATCATTGAGTGCGAACCCACGCTCGAAGCGCGCGAGTCAGCCGCCGCGCGCGTCATCAGTCAAACAGGCGGCGCGATGATTCCGCCATTCAATCATCCCAGCGTCATCGCTGGCCAAGGCACCATCGCGCTTGAACTGCTTGATGAATGCCCGCATCTTGACGCGATCATCGTTCCGCTCGGCGGCGGTGGACTGATCTCAGGCATTGCGATCGCTGCCAAAGCGCTCAAGCCTTCGATCAAGATCATCGGTGCTGAACCAGAACTCGCGGGCGACGCTGCGGCGAGCAAGCGCGAAGGTTCTATTCAACCTGCGATGAAACCCGTCACCATCGCCGACGGACTGCGCACATCGCTTGGACCGCTCACCTTTCCTGTGGTGCGCGATCTCGTCGATGAGATTGTGCTGGTGAGTGAAGCGGACATTGTGCTGCACATGCGCCTCGTGTGGGAGCGCATGAAGATCACGATTGAGCCGAGCGCTGCAGTCGGAGTCGCCGTTGCATGCAGCGCGTGGATGCATGCGCGCCAAAGTCATAACCAACAAGACCTCCGCCATGTCGGCGTGGTCTTGTGTGGTGGCAATGTTGATCTTGCCGCGTTGCCGTTTACGCTGTGAACTCAGCGCGTTGGCGCAGCCGCGTTGCGCTCGTTCATTTTTTCCAACTCGCGTAAGAGTCGTTCCATTTGCTCCTCGAGGCGGCGAATACGATCATCATCTTGTGGACCATTCAGCGGACGAGACTGCGCGGCCGCATGCGGAATGGTTGGCAGTTCAGGCACGCGCGGAAAGTTCGGCATGCGAAGTTCGCGCGGCTTGCCATCAGGGCCCATGAAGATCACCACATTCTCCTCGCCTACCGCACCAGGTTCCATCTCGCCATCCATCTCGCCACCCCTGTCCTCAAACGCCATCGCGCCATTCGGAAGTTCAAAGCCCGAGACCTCACGCATATCGAAGTCGAATGATTGCGGATCAATCGCGGCCATCTTCGTCGGATCAAACACGACCGCGGCGACTTCAATCTTCTTCACATCTGCGCCTCGACGAACATCGAACGCAATCATCGCACCAGGCTCAATATCTTTGAGCACATCGCGAAGCGCTGTTGGTGATGCGTTGGCATCACCGTTGATCGCCACGATCACATCGAAGCGCTCAATGCCTGCGGTCTTCGCGGGAAGTTCATCCATCACGAAGGTCACGAGTGTTGCCTTCGCTGGATCAATCGCGAGGTGATGCGCGAGCGCCTCGTCGACCTCCCCAAGTCCAACGCCAATCATTGACTTCGGTGGTGTTGCATCGACGAGTTCAACTCGCACGCGCTCAGTAAAGTCTTTCCCGGCGGCGTTGCGAGCAAGACCCGCTTCTAATTGAAGAACTCGAGCGCGAGCAAGTGCATGTTGCGCATCGATGCGTGCCATCGCCTGCGCGGACTTCAGCGCGGCCCCGTCGTCCATCGATTGCTCAGTTGCGCGTTGAATGCGAACGCGCGGAGCGTCACCATCCGCAGTCTCCCCGCCCGCCGCTGTCGGCCTGCGCAACATGCGCGACGACTGCGCCGTCTTCGCCAAGAATGTCGTAACCGCCCTTCACGCGCTTCACACGATCACTCGAGATTTCCTCGCCATCGATGAGCGCGGAACTCACGACGCCGTTCTTCACGGTGAGTGAAATGGTGTGGCCATCGTCATTGGATTCGTAGCGGAAGGTCGTCGTCGGCGTTGCTTGCGCGACGGATTGCGCGACGGATTGCGCGGCAGATTGTTGCGCGAGCGCGCAGGATGTCACCAGACTGCAACAAAGAAGTGAAAGGCGAAGTGCGTGGTTCATGCGAGTGTTCATGCGAGTGATCTTGTTCGATTTGAAAGAGCGCATTACTGCGCGTGTGTTGTGCGAGCGCGAATGACCACTGGCCGAAGTTCGCCAGTTTCACCCGTTGGAACGATTCGATACATCTCGCCAAGCGTGCGGCGTTCGTAGACCTGACGGATGACGATGACTTCGAAGCCGCCGCCGTTACCAAGTTCGCGCGAACGCACGAGTGTCGGTGGAGCGACTTCGCCGACGAGCGCGCCATCGGTGCGTGCTTTGGCGACATAGGCGTCGAATGCTTCGTCTGTTGAAGCGAAATCATCGCTCATGCCTGCAGCGATCGCGCGCTGTTGTGTTGCGGGAGGCGTACGAACAAACGACGCGAACTGACCTGCGAGCGCAATCGCGAGGACTGCCGCGACCGCCCAACCGAGACCAACACGACGCGCTCGCATCGAGTTACTCGGCAACGCGTCGACGCGATCGGCACGAGCGCACAACTCACGAGCAGTTCGCGTCACGCGCAACTCATCCGCTTGCCAGAGCACAAGTTCTTCGAGAATCGCTGGTTCAGTCGCGGCCCGCATGCGAATCCACAGCATCGCATCGCGGTCGCCCGCAACCGCGCGACCGAGCATGCGATCGAGTTCTGGCGCGCTCTCTGACACGCGCGTGCTGTCGTCGTCGTGAGTAGTTTCTAACGAGTGCTTCGGGTGATTGTCCATTGCAGTTTCCTTCGCAGTTTTTTCACAGTTTCTTCTCCGTCATCACATCCCTGCAGCGCGTTCTTCCGCCTGCGCATTCAACTGCCGTAGCATTCGTCGCGCGCGCGCGAGCCGCGTTTCGATAGTTGTTTCGGGAACATCAAGCAGTTCCGCAATCTGTCGTTGTGAAAGTCCTTGCGCCGCTTGCAGCATGAGCGGCTCTGCATAGATCGCGGGAAGCTTCGAGAGCAGCTCAAGCGTCGCTCGCGCATCCTCAGATGTCACGGGCATCACTCCCTTTCGTCCCACGGCAACTTCCACAATGCTGCGCAATGAGCGCTGCTCAATCTTCTTGTCGCGCGCGGCCATCCGCGCTTCATTCACCGCAACGGTTCTGAGCCAACCACGCAAACTCGCTGCGTCGCGCAGGTGGCGCGCTTTAGTGATGAACACCGCGGCGACCTCCTGCAACAAATCATCGACATCGCAGCCGCGTGGTGCATGTGCCGCAAGCACCGCAGCAATCCAACGACGGTTCTGCCGCCAGACCTGTTCAATCGCGTCGCGATCACCTCCTGCAGCTCGCTCGAACAAGCGCGTTTGCACGAGCGCTTCGAACGCCTCCGCATCGATCACTTGATCATTCACTTGATCATTCAATTGAGCCATAGCGTGCATTGGAAAGGTCGAAGGAGTCATGAGGCGCAATCGAGTGACCGAGGGGATGCGTGTGACCGTCGAATCCGTCCGAGGTTCATCTCATTCGCGAGAAATTTCTTACGACCATTGCGCAAGGAGCAGAGACAAATCCGACGCGCCAATCAGGTGATCGCCGTCGAGATCAGCATCTGCTGCGCGCGGGTCGATCGCAACGCTGAGATCAATTGGACCCCAGTTGGCAAGCAGTAGGGCGAGGTCCCCAGCGCTGACGCTTCCATCACCGTCGATGTCCGCAAGTTGCATCGCATCGAATCGCACAACCCAATGCACGCCGTACAGTTGCAACGGCGGCGGCGCCTTTGGATCAGGCGGATTCTCTGGATCAATGTCATCGCATTCCAAACCATCGCGATACGGCCGCTCAATGTTTCCCGTGCCGAGAATGAGCGAGGACACACCAGCGTTCGCAATGAAGTTGAGCGTGCGCGTTCCACTGCAGAGCGGCTCTGCGACAAGCCACGGCGTTTCGTTCGGACCTTCGCAGTCACCAAGAAAATACTGCGTTTCGACGGGAAATTCAGCCTCTATCGTGAAGCGGTATCGCGTACGCGCCGCGTGATCGAGCGCGAACCAATCAAGGTCGCGCGGTCCACCGCCTGTGATGCGACCCTTCATGGCGATGCCCGAAGTGAATGCGATTCGTCCGCTCTCGAAGCCAACTGAGCAACCATCGTTGAAGCGTTCGTAGCACGGTTCTGCTTCGTCGACTGCGCTGCTCGCTGCAAGTTCGCATGGCGCTTCGCCGCACAACTCTTGTGCCTCACGCGCGCAGATTTCATCCCATCCCGCGTAGGTGCACCAACCATCGAGCGTTGTAATGAGCTCGCAACACACAAAGTCTGCGCAACCTGAGTTCTCATGAATGACGCTGCACTCGCCTTGCGATGGACAACTGATGCCGCCGCAGAGTTCAAGCGCGAAGTCAACACAAATTTGATCCCATGTAATCGCGCAGCAAAGGAGATCCGCGTCGCACACGAGCGTGCAGCACTCGGGCATTTCGCAACCTGCTGATGCGTGTACTTCGCGGCAGTCGCCTGTCGATGGACATTGCGCGAGGAGCGTCGAAGTGCACGCATACGCAGTGAAGAGCGCGACGGAAAGGGTGCGCATCATCGCGGAGTTCCTTTCGCACTGATTGGTGCGACCTCGCGTGTTGTGCGCGACCACTGCGCAAGCCACAGCGCGGTGTCCGACCCATCGATGACACCATCTTCATTGCGATCGAGACTCGGAATCTGCGGACACTCGAAGCGCGGCATCTTCGGCGGCGCGTCTTGCTTCACTGTCCCTTGCATCTGCGCGACGCCACCACAACCAGCTTGCGGAGTCGCGTTTCGTCGCGTGTACACAACATTCGTAGGACCATCAATCACAATCATGTCGAGATCGCAATCGAGGTCGTAGTCAATCGCATCAACATGACGCACCAGCGAACCGAAACCTATGAAGACATCTTCTTCAAAGGTGAAGTCCACACTTGATGTGCAGCGTTTCACCGTAATCGTGCCTGGAATCGCAGCGCCGCAGATCGCATCGAGGTCTGCATCGCCATCAAGATCAGCAAGCGCCACAGAGAATGCGTAGCCCGATGGTGAACCGCTGCCCACCTTCACTTCGCTGAAACGGCCCGCGCCATCATTCTTGAAGAGCACGATTTTTTGTTCGCCATTGATCAGCAGCGCAGGCGTGTACGCGTCGATGTCGCCATCGAGATCAACATCAGCGAGCGCGAGTCCTGCAATGCCTGGACGCTCCACACCGATCTGCGGCGCGCGATATTCAACGCCGCGCGTAAAGCGTCCCGCGTGATTCATGAGCACGACGACACGACTGCCACCGATTTCATTCGCGACGAGATCGAGGAGTCCATCCGCATTGAGGTCCGCCGTTGCCAACACGCGCGGATAGCCGTAACCACCGAAAAACTGCGCAAGGCGCACGCGAGTCACGCGCTCGAAACTCAGCGCGCTTCCTTTACTGGTGATGTTCGCGAACACCTCCACGCTCTGGCCCACATACGACGAGATCGCGATATCAACATCACCGTCAACATCAAAGTCCCCAAGCGCAACGCCTTGTGGATCACGGCCCGTTCCATCATCAATGCTTGCGACGACCACCGCTTCTTCAAAGACACCAGCGGCAAGTCCGCGATACACCACGACGCGCGGCACATCACCACGCCATGCAGCGACGATGTCGACGCGCCCATCGCCATCAACATCCGCAAGGTCAAGCCAATCGACAAACTTCTCGGCAACGAGCGTCTGCATCGGCGTGAACGCGCCCGTACCAGTTCCTTTGAGCGTGATGAGTCGATGCTCTGGATCGCGACCAGCAACAACAAGATCAGGAAAGCCATCGCCGTCAAGATCTCGCGCTTTGAACATCGTCGGAAAATAGCCGAGAGGCAGCGGCGTCATCACCGCGCTATTGAAGACGAGTGGCACTTCACCTGCATGCAGGAGTGTCCCGCGCGTGCACGCGAGCAGCGTCATCATCGCGACAGTTGCCATCCACTTCACTGCGAGTGTCTCCACGAAAGTCCTTCTCGAACGCGTGTTTGATTACGACCAATAGGCGAGCAGCAGCGAAAGATCCTGGGCCGAAACAATGCCGTCACCAGTGATGTCGCCAACGCCCGAACCGCCCCAATTCGCGAGCAGCAGCGAGAGATCCATCGCGTTCACAAGCCAGTCGCCGTTGAGATCAGCGGGCATCGGTTGACGCACTCCAGCAATATCAATCGACGCCACCAGCGACTGCGCAACTGTGAGCGATGTGACATCACCACTCAACAAAAGATTCGCGATGCCACCCGATGGAAGCACTGTGGGGAGCGCAAGCGGGATATCAAGAAACGGCTCCGCTTCAACTGGTTGCGTTGCATTCTCGCTGTTTGAAATGTCGATCGCGAGCGCGACCGTGCCCGTCGATTCCACCAACACGCCGATGAGCGTCAAGATTCCTGGAACTGGTGTGCCGTCACTCACGGGCTGGTCGATCGCAGTCGCCACGATGATGTAGTTCACAGGCACCGCGATCGTGAATTGCTTCGTGCCGTTCTTCTGCGGCAGCAACACGCCGACAATGCCCTTGCCTGTTTGCACTGCATCGAATTGACTGACGACCGCGTCGCCCACTGGAACTGGAATCGTCACGCCGCCTGGATAAATCGAATTCGGCGCGACTGTGTGAAACGTTTGATAGTTGATGTTGACAGTGGCCGCGAGCACGCCAGGCACTGCGCCAAGAAAATCGAAATCAAGATTCGATACTCGCACTTGCAAGCCTGCACTGTCAACGCCAAGCGTGAGTGTTCCAACAGGATGCGACACAATGTCGCCCGCAACCACAAACGACGCGGTGTACGGAATTGCGTTGTTTCCGCTGCCACCGAAGTAGCCAGGAATCGTGCGTGTTCCAGTCGGCATCGTGGTCGCGTCGTAGTTGCCAATGAGCGCACCTACAAAGGGCGCGGACATGTCGGTGGTTTGCGTTGCGGTGCTCGTTGCGGAAACGATCGCGCAGTTGAAGATCACTTCAGCGGCGGACGCGTTTGAAGCGATCATCGTTGCGAGGGCTAGACATCGAACCGCAGATGAAGTGTGGTTAGTCATGGTCTTCACAGAGTACTCCACAGCGCGCGAGATCCAAGCACAACCACGCGAGAGCGTGAGGATTATTGAGTGGCGCTACTTAGGCGCGTCGAGAGCGCGCAGTTCGCGAATCCGCGCAAGTCGCTGCACATGGAGCATTCGCTCGGGTTCAAGCACTGTGAGGGCTTCAATGTGCGTTTCAGTGCGATCAAGGCGCCCTGCTTCGAAGGCAATCGCGGCTGCGAGTTCGCGGACGGAGGCGTCGTAGGGGTTCATGCGGACTGCTCGCTCGGCAGCCGTCGACGCGGCGGCGAGGTCCCCTGCTGCGCGACGATTGCGTGCGATGGCCAGGGCGAAGATGTTGTCCTTGTCGGCGCGAAGATCGAGCGCGCGCAAGTGACCGAGCGCGACGGCCGACGCGTTTGCATCAAGTTCCGTTTCGTCGTCGGTCTTGTTCATCGCTGCAAGCTTCGACCACACTCGATGCGGCAACGGATCGACTGGTCGCAGCACTGCATAACGCTCGAGAAGCGCGCGCGTTGAATCGGTGTCTTCGCTTCCTGCAGTGCGCGCACGACGCAAGAGAATCTCGACGAGATCAGCATGCTCAGGAAATCGCGCAAGAAACGCGCGCAAACTCGCGTCATCAATCTCGACAGGAGGCGCTGGTTCAGGCGGCCATTCGCTCGCAGGAAGCGTGAAGCGTTTCGAGCCTGGCGACGCGATCGCGTTGGACCATGCGTTCGCGACGAGCGTCAATCGCGCAGTCTCCGCGTCCCTCAGTTGTTTCAATGCGACTTCATCGGCCTCGATGAGCTCCATCGCGAGTGCACGCAGTGGTGGTTGTGGATTCATACCCCACGCACCAATCTCTTCGCCAGCCCACACGAGAAAGTCTTTGTAGAACGCGTCGCGAGTGATGCCGAACGCGAGGCGCATCGCTTCGTCCTCGCGAATGCCATCGGCGTAGGAAAAGAGCAGCGTGCGCATCGCATCCCAACCGAAACGCTTTTCCGCGAACTCAACCATCCAACGACCTTGCGCATACGCCAGTCCGCGATCGCTCGGTTTCTTCGGTCGCACGAATGCCCAGTTGATTCCATCAAGATCAAAGAGCGCGCCGCGCCGCCACGCTGCTGTGAGCATCTGACAAGTTTCGAAAGTGCGCGGCGTATCTTCAAGCGCGACCGCGACCGCTTCAGTGAGCCAATGCGGAATGCGATTCTTCGTCATCGACAGCGTCACAGTGTGCGTGTATTCGTGACGAAGCACTGCGAGCGGATCAAAGAGACCGAGATGTTTTTTCTGCGCGCCTTCTTTGGGAATCTCGATCGCGATCGTTGGACCAGTGCAGACCGCGATGGTGTGAATGCGCGGAAGACCCGTGATACGCACGCCAAAACTGCGGTGATCAGGCATCACATCGATGAGCGTCTTCTGCGCGGGTTCGTGGCCGAGACGCGCGCAGATTTCCTCGTGCATTTCATCAAGCACGCCCGCAAGAAGTTGTGCAACGAGCGCCGCGTCGCCATCGGGATAACGAATGATGAAGTGCTTGAGCTCGATGCGCTTCCAACTTGCGAGTTGTTCCGCGAGCGCGAGCGTGAAGGTTGTGCGCTCATC
>QWPU01000041.1:0-8867 GCA_003671065.1 Planctomycetota bacterium
CGCAGGACTCAAACCACAACGCTCGTTTGTCGGACAATTCTTCGGCGCCGATGACGAATTCATCCGCCAAGCCGCAGAGGGCACCATGACATCCCACACCGCCGCCGAAGTGCGCGCACTCCTCCACGACTTCGACATCCTCACCCACGACGAAGTGAACAGAGCCGGCCACATCGGCCGCGGCCAACCAAAGTGGTGGCATGTTCATCATGTGATTGCGACAAAGCGTTGAACGATGTGTTCCGGCACTTTAGCACTGCGTGTGGCCATTCAGCACTGCGTGTGGCCTCGGGGTCTACCAACAATGATCAAGTGCGATGAACCAATCGGCATGACATTGCACAGCGAACAGTTGCCGCATCGCACACGCGCGATGCCCCGATGGCAAGTCACGGCGCTGTTGTGCTCACTGATGGTCATGTTGAATCGAGGATGCGCGATCAACGGCGGCGCGTCGGATTCGGAGATGAGTGCGTTGAGCGTGGGCGCTCGGCATCCGCAGGTTGTTGTTCGCGTCGAATTGATAAGCGTGACGGTCGTCGATGACCTCCGCGCATTGCAGATGCGCCCGCCGCGCCGCACGCGAAGCCACGTTGAAGGAGTCAGCGGTGCGATTGACGACGAGGACATCACATTGCTGCTCCATCTCAAGGTGTCGGCGACTGCCTCTCGTGCTAACTCTGCGATTGACATCGCCGAGTGGTGGAGCCTCTCGGTGCAGAATGGGCGCGTATTCACGAAGCAATCTCACGGTTCAATCCGCGAGGCTGCTGCGCGCCCTGGGGCCGAACTCGGACCTGATCTATGGTCGCGACGGGAGCGAGCCTCGGTGAATGGCCTCCCGCGCACTTGGTTTGTCTCGCAAGGCGCGGACGGCTCGACATCGACCGACGAAGTGTGCATCGGAGTTGCATGCGATGAGGCCACTGTGGAACGAGTCGAGTTGCTCGTCTCGCGGCCGCAGTTGAATGACAAGCCAGCACTCACGGGAGCGACCGAGGCTGAGATCATCAAGCATGCTCCACCTTTTGAAACATGGCGTTTCGAATCGCTGTCGCCCATGGTGCGATTGGTGCGGCCAGCGGCCGAACTCACTCCGCAATAGCAAGATGAACGCAAGTGTCCCGTGTATTCACGGGCACTTCCGTCAACGCCGGAAAGCGGGCGCCCCCGATCAATCATGTCTCACCATCCAGGGATCGAACTTCGCAAAGCGAAGTCCGTATCCCCGCAGATGCAAGCGAAGCGCCGCAGATGCAGGCAAGCGCCGCAGATGCCGGAAAGCGGGCGCCCCCGACCCATCATGTCTCACCATCCAGGGATCGAACTTCGCAAAGCGAAGTCCGTATCCCCGCAGATGCAAGCGAAGCGCCGCAGATGCTGGGACGCGCTTGCGCGGACCATTCGCCCGCAAGGGAGGCGTTGACGCAAGTGCCTTCTGAGGCACTTCCGTCAACGCCGGAAAGCGGGCGCCCCCGACCCATCATGTCTCACCATCCAGGGATCGAACTTCGCAAAGCGAAGTCCGTATCCCCGCAGATGCAAGCGAAGCGCCGCAGATGCCGGGACGCGCTTGCGCGGACCATTCGCCCGCAAGGGAGGCGTTGACGCAAGTGCCTTCTGAGGCACTTCCGTCAACGCCGGAAAGCGGGCGAAGGGGATCGAACCCTCGACATGCAGCTTGGAAGGCTGCCGCTCTACCGCTGAGCTACGCCCGCAGCGGGAATCCGAGAATATAGCGGATACGGCCGAACGCGTGCGACTTCTGTTCAATTCCTCGCGTCGCACGAAGAATGCGAAAACTCGGTATTCTTCCGCCCCCTTGGCGGCCGTGATTCATCACGGTTGTGAGGTTGTTCTGTTGGTTGCGGGTGGACGATCCCACGCCAGCGGACGGCTTCGTCAAGATTCAACGCGTCGAAAATTCAGTTGTGATTCAAATCCTAGTGGAGCATTCCGCTCCACGCTCATTAGGAAGACAGCCAATATGCAGACTGCCTTCAAGCAACCGAGCCGTGTGCTCGCTGCCCTCGTTCCAATCTTTCTTGCTTCAGCGGCGTTCGCTGGTGAAGCCGACCTCAAACTGCCGAATGTCAGCGATGTTGACTTCGGCGGTTTCATGACGGGCAAGAACCTCTTGCTCGGCGGATTGGTGATCTCCGTCATTGGCGCGCTCTTCGGCGTCGTGCAATACAAGCAGACCGTTGCGCTTCCCGCGCACAAGTCGATGCTCAATGTTTCCAACATTATTTGGGAGACATGCAAGAGCTACATGTGGCAGCAGGGCAAGTTCCTCGCTGTGCTGTGGATCCTGATCGCAGGCGCCATTCTCTTCTACTTCGGCTATCTCGAACACAAGAGCGTGCGTGACCTCAGCGTCATTCTCGCATGCTCCGTCCTCGGCATCCTCGGCAGCTACGGCGTGTCGTGGTTCGGCATTCGCATCAACACGCAAGCGAATTCGCGCACCGCGTTTGCATCGCTGCGTGGCTATCCACTTCCTGTGCTCAGCATTCCGCTGCAGTCGGGTATGTCGATCGGCATGCTGCTTGTCAGCGTCGAACTCTTCTTCATGATCTGCATCCTCATGTTCCTTCCAAAGGAACTTGTTGGACCATCGTTCATCGGCTTCGCAATCGGCGAATCGCTGGGCGCGTCAGCCCTTCGCATCTGCGGTGGAATCTTCACCAAGATCGCGGACATCGGCGCCGACCTTATGAAGATCGTCTTCAAGCTTCCTGAAGATGATCCAAAGAACCCAGGCGTGATTGCTGACTGCACAGGCGACAACGCAGGTGACTCAGTCGGACCGACCGCTGACGGCTTCGAAACCTACGGCGTCACCGGCGTTGCACTCATCGCGTTCCTTGCGTATTCGCTCGGTGACACGGGCGAAGCAGGCACCATGTGCGGCAAGCTCATCGTGTGGCTCTTCACCATGCGCGCGCTGATGATCGTGACCTCGCTGGTCTCGTACTTCATCAACGATGCAATCTCCAAGGCACGCTTTGCAACCGCGAAGTCGTTCCATGAAGAAGCTCCACTCACCTGGCTCGTGTGGATCACTTCGATCCTCTCGATCGCGGTGACTTTCGGTGCAAGCAAGATGTTGCTCGGCGACATCACCTACAACGGCACTGCACTTCCAAACCTGTGGTTTGCGCTCAGCATGATCATCAGCTGCGGCACCATCGCTGGCGCACTCATTCCTGAGTTCACCAAGATCTTCACCTCGACCAACTCGGGGCACGTGAAGGAAGTCGTTAATGCTTCGAAGCAAGGCGGCGCGTCGCTCAACATTCTGTCGGGCTTCGTTGCAGGAAACTTCTCCGCGTTCTGGAAGGGTCTCGTCATTGCGGCCCTCATGGCGCTCGGCTGGTACTTCTCGCTCGAGCCAAATCTGGGCGCGATCATGCCAGCAGCCTACGCGTTTGCTGGTCCGATCTTCGCGTTCGGTCTCATCGCCTTCGGCTTCCTCGGCATGGGTCCCGTGACCATTGCGGTCGACAGCTTCGGTCCTGTGACTGACAATGCGCAGTCGGTGTATGAACTCTCGCGCATCGAAAGTCTTCCCAACATTCGTGCAGAATTGAAGAAGGAGTTCGGCTTCGAACCAGACTTCGAAACCGCGAAGTACACGCTCGAGAAGGCGGACGGCGCAGGCAATACCTTCAAGGCAACAGCCAAGCCCGTGCTCATCGGTACGGCAGTCGTTGGCGCGACCACGATGGTGTTCGGCATCATCCTCGCGCTCATCAAGGATCAAGCAGGCGCGGACGCAACTCTCGAGCAATTGCAAGTTGCCTCCGACCTCGTGGTGCGCAAGCTCTCACTGGTTGAACCAGCGATTCTGCTCGGTCTTCTCGTCGGCGGCGCTGTGATCTACTGGTTCACTGGTGCAGCCACGCAAGCGGTTGTCACGGGTGCATACAGCGCGGTGGTCTTTATCAAGAAGAACATCGATCTCACCAAGACGGAAGCCAGCATTGAGGACGCGAAGGAAGTCGTCAAGATCTGCACCATTTACGCGCAGAAGGGCATGGTCAACATCTTCATGGTGGTCTTCTTCTTCGCGCTTGGTCTGCCGTTCTTTGATCCGTTCTTCTTCATTGGTTACCTCATCGCGATGGCGTTCTTCGGCCTCTATCAAGCGTTCTTCATGGCCAACGCAGGTGGCGCATGGGACAACGCGAAGAAGATCGTCGAAGTCGACATGCGCGCGAAGGGCACTGACCTTCACGCGGCATGCGTTGTTGGCGACACCGTTGGCGATCCGTTCAAGGACACCAGCTCGGTCGCGCTCAATCCCGTCATCAAGTTCACGACGCTCTTCGGCCTTCTCGCCGTTGAGATCGCGATTAAGATGAAGGACAGTCCAGCAAAGATCTGGATTGCCATCGGTTGCAGCTTGATTGCATGCTTCTTTGTGTGGCGCAGCTTCTACGGGATGCGAATTCCTGCAGACGCGAAGGACTGAGTTCGCAACAATTTGATTCAAGACCTATTCGGGCCGCTCGCAAGGGCGGCCCGTTTCTTTTTTACGCATTCAATCGAAGGCCAACGCGATACAACACATCGTTGAACTTGCGGCTTGGTGGCGCGATCGCATCAATGCGCGAGCCACTCGGTCCGTTGAAACCGAGCTTCCATGCGTGGAGCGCGAGCGTGCGTTCTTCGGCTTTTGAAGGGGGAAGCACACGCGCTCCAGTGGCGTAGATCGGATCGCCATCAACGGGGAATCCCAAATGCGCGAGGTGCACGCGAATCTGGTGAAGGCGTCCGCTGTGAGGTTCGCAGGCAACGAGCGTGTGCGATGTGCATGTCGCGAGCACTTCAACATCAGTGCGCGCGGGTTTGCCGCTCTTGGACACAACGCTGACAAGACGCGTACCTTCGCTCGAGGGAACCCGCGTTTCCTCGAGATTCAACTCAATCGTCTGCGCGCCCGCACGCATGCGACCCTTGACGACGGCGAGGTAGCGCTTGTCCACGCTGCGCGCTTCAAACTGCGCGCGGACCGCGTCGTAGGCCTCAGGATCGAGCGCGCAGGCGACGCATCCACTGGTCTGGCGATCAAGCCGATGCAGCAGGCCGTAATCGCGGCGTTCCCCGAGTTGCAGCATCTTGCCGCCGTAGCGCGCAATCATCGCATTGAGCAGACTGTCGGCGCGGTGCGACTTGCCAGGCTCACTCACCAGCCCAGGACTCTTGTTCGCAATCGCAATGCGCGCGTCTTCATAGACGATCTCAAGCTGAATGCGTGCGTTTGGTTTCGGTTGCGTCACGCGTTCCACTCTACCGCGGCTTGAAGCATGCGGTAGCATCAATGCATGGACTCACCGCATTCGCACTATGGAGTTAACTCGCGCCTCAAGCCATTTGGCGCAACGATTTTTGCGGAAATGACTGCGCTCGCCGTCAAACACAACGCCGCGAATCTCGGTCAAGGCGCGCCTGACTTCGATGGTCCTGAGTTTCTCAAAGAGGCTGCGATCAAAGCGATTCGCGATGGTCGTGGGCAGTACGCGCGTATGACAGGATTGCCTGAACTCACCAAGGCGATTGCAACGCGCTTTGAGAAAACCAGCGGAATCTCCTACGAACCCGATCGCGACATCGTCGTGACCTGCGGCGCGACGGAAGCGATTCTCGATTGCATGTTGGCGCTGCTTGAGCCTGGCGATGAAGTCCTGTTGTTCGAACCGTTCTATGACTCGTACCTTGCGTCGGTCGCGATGGCAGGGGGTATTGCGAAGATTGTCACGCTTGAAGCGCCGCACTTTCGCATCGATGAAGCAGCGATGCGCGCGGCAATCACACCGAAGACGCGCGTGATGTTGGTGAACAGCCCGCACAATCCGACGGGCCGAATCTTCGATGATGCTGAACGCGCCGCGATCGTGCGCGTGGCCAATGAGTTCGATCTCATCGTGATCAGTGACGAGGTGTACGAAGAATTGTTTTACGAAGTGAAGCATCGCACGCTCGTCACGGAGCCAGGAATGCGCGAGCGCACGATTGTGCTGGGTAGTCTTGGTAAATCGTTTTCGTTGACTGGTTGGAAAGTCGGTTGGGCGATCGCGCCGCCAACGCTTGCGGCCGCGGTGCGCAGCGGCCATCAATTCGCGTCGTTCTGCGCAGCGACTCCGCTGCAAGTTGCCGCTGCGACTGCGCTCACTGCGCCTGATTCGTACTTCGAAACCTTTCGCGCGGAGTATCGCGCGCGGCGAGATCTCATGGTGAATGGGCTGCGTTCGTGCGGTCTTCCTTGCGCGATGCCCGAAGGAAGTTACTTCGCGCTTGCCAATCACGCGGCGTTTGGCTTCACGGATGACTTCGCGTTTTGCCGCCACCTTGTTGAGCACGGTGGTGTCGCAGCGATTCCACCAGGCGCGTTCTACACCAACAAATCGAAGGCGAACGAATGGGTGCGCGTCGCGTTCTGCAAGAAGGACGAGACGATTCATACGGCGCTTGAACGATTAGCAAACTACCGCGCGCGGTTTGAGAGCGGTGAACTTCGCGGAAACAAGCTGTTAGAAACGAAGCCTCATGCCGCACCCATTTGAAGCACGCGAGATTTCCGCGTGGATCAGCGCCGCTCGCGCCGAACGAGCCGCGCGTGTGCTGTCGGATCCACGGTTACGACTCACTCGCATCGGCAGCGATGACCCGAAGACGCGACGCACGCTCGCCACGCAATTCAATGCCGAACCATTCGATGACTTGCGTCAACTCGCTGTCGCGACACCAAGCGTGCTCTGGATCGATCGACGCGAAGTGCTCGATGAACTCGAACGCGAAGTGCTCGCCAATGAAGACATCGCGATCGTCGCTGGCGCGTGCACGCTTCAGTTTCTGCTCGCACTGCCGCACTGCGAAACCGCACCGAGCTTTCGACGCATGCAAGTGGGACGCGCGTTACTGAGTGTTGTCGAAACATTCGGCCGCGTTGAGGTCTTTCAAACAACCGTGTCCGTTGCTGATGAATCGAGGCTTGGTGAAGGACTTCGTGTCGCCGCTGCTTCAGCGCTTGCGGTGCTTGGATCGATCGATCAAGTGACTGCGCTTGGTGCTCGCGCAGGCACATTGACCGCCAGCGTCATCGGTGAACGAGGCTTGGGCACGCTTGCGATCGGAGTCGGCGTCGAAGCCGCGTCGTTTGCGCTCGTTGGCGAAGGAGGTCTCGCGACCGTTGCATCGGGCCTCGTCGGTTGGCGGCGCAGAGACGGTTCGTGGATGGAAGAAGCGCGTCTTGAGAGTGACGGCGATGAGCCAACGATTCAAACGCTGCTCGAAGCTGAGCGTCCTTCAGGACGAAGCGAACATTCGGTTGCGACGGATGCTGCTCGTCAACGCGCTCGACTGCGCATCGCAGCACTCGCCGACACTGTGCGTCTCTCAGCGCGCACAGGTCAAAGCGAAAGCGTTGAAGCTATGCTCCAGAGCTTTGGCGTTGATCCATATGAAATGTGACTCGACGCGTGACCATTCGAGAGGTCATGCGAAAACTCGCGCGAAAACTCGCCCGTGCCCCGCGATTACGCAGTGATAGCAAGCACTTCGATACGCGTGTAGTGCTGACGGTGACCAATGGTCTTGCGGTAACCCTTGCGGCGCTTGTACTTGCCGACGAGGACCTTTGGTCCATCAGCTTCGCCAAGCACCTTCGCGGTGACGGTTGCACCGACCAGGTAGGGGAGACCAATCTTCGCAGCACTGGTTCCCGCGGCATCACCAACGGCGAGCACCTTGTCGAAGATGAGCGTGGAGCCATCTTCGGCATCGTCACGAAGGTCGATGTCGATGAGATCGCCCTGTTGAACTTTGATTTGGGTGCCGCTGTCTTCGATGATCGCGTACATAGTCATGAGAGTCTTCCAATAGCCCCAATGCTCACCAAGAGCGGGAGTTGGGGGTCGGGCACAATAGCAAAAAATGCAGTTTCCTCAAGTCCTTTGTGCTGATCGAATTGTTTTTGCCCTCCCTCGCGGTAGCATCGTCGCCGCACCGGAACGGTCGCTCGGCGGGAAACCGTCCGAGAGGAAAGTCCGAGCACGGTAGGACAAGGTGGTGGGTAACCCCCACCGACCCGCTGCAGGGTCAGGGACAGTGCCACAGAAAATAAACCGCCTCGCTGGGCACTTCGGTACTTGGCGCGGTAAGGGTGAAACGGTGCGGTAAGAGCGCACCGCTCGAGTGGTGACACTCGAGGCAAGGCAAACCCCACCTCGTGCAAGCGCAAGCAGTTTCCACTTGAATCGTCGAAAGACGCAGCAAGTGCCCGCGGTTCGTGGGTTTGGAAACGGGTCGCGTGCTTGAGCTGATGGGTAACCATCAGCCTAGAGAAATGGCCGTTACTCGCATAGGCGCAAGCCCTTGCGAGAACAGAACTCGGCTTAGCGGTGCGTTGCAGCAATGGATGGCTTGTCCGAGAGGGCAAGCCGTCCGCCTTTTTGTCGGCGCCTTTTGCGCGCTCTCGACCTCACACTTTTTGAACTTTCCTCTTGCCTTTGTCAGAGAAACCGTCAAGATAGTCACTTCACCCAAACGGCGGTCAGATCACGGCGGCGGTCAACATTCCGTGATCAACATTCCGACGCGTTTGGAACTTGCAGGACGCAACAGCCAAAGAACACCTCATGTCCAACAGCGCCAACTCCAACAACTCTGATTCGAACTCATCCTCTGACGGACTTCTTTCCGGCTCGAACGCCGCGAATTCGAAGGCGTCAAGCCTACAGAACTATCACATGTTGGCCTTTCGCAAGGCACTTCATCCTGAGTTCTTCGGCATTGAATCACGCAATCGCGTTGAGCATGCCGACTACGAAACCGAAGCGTGGATCTTTCGCGGCGGTCATAGC
>QWPU01000041.1:8877-13895 GCA_003671065.1 Planctomycetota bacterium
GCGCAGGCGAGCGTGACTTCGAGGAGAAGGTCGCCGACAACCTGGTCTACATGACCACGATGCAAACTGAAACGCTCTCAGACCATCTCTATGTTGGCACCTACAAAGAGATGATGCAGCACGGGCGCGAGAACGATTCGTTGTTGTCTGCGTGGACTGATGCGGCGGGCAAGCCAAACCTTTCGCTCATCGATGTGCAGCATTTCCGCACGGAATTGCATGTGCAGGGATATCACTTGCGATCTGATTGCGGACTCGTTCTGCGCACGCAGTCGATGGTGCAGATCGTGACTCCAAAGCCAGCGAGCGCGGGTTCAACCAGCGCAGCGAAGGGCGGCAAGGCGGCTCCTGAGAAGAGCGGTCGCGGCGAAAAGTCAGGAAGCCGAAGTGGTTCATCGCGTTCATCAAGCGGCAAGGGTGCAAGCAAGCGCGCGTCGAGCGCGAGCACGACTGACGCGCCGACGCCAGACACTGACACGGACGGCGCAACTCGAAGCATTGGCCGCGGCGAATCGAATGTGTCGAGTCGTCCTGCCGGCGGCGGGCGCGCTCGCTGATGAGCCGACGCGGCACGCTTGAAGTCATGACGGATGTGCTGCTGGGAGTTGACGATGTGCCTTTGCCTGTTGGTGCTTCGCGCGCGGCGCTCAAACAAGTTGTTGAGCAAATTGTTGAGCAAGTTGCGCCGCGAGTAGCCACGCCGAACGCGCGCGTCGAAACCGTTCGTGCGCCTGTAGCGAATCGCGGATTCGAAGCGGAGTTGTTTGCCGCGCAAGCACAAGCGCCGCACGCGCCAGTCGAGCCACTCACAGTTGAAAGCAGCAGGCGTACTCCTGCGCCGTCTGCTGCGAGCGAGCAAGTACCACGACAACGCGTGCTCATTGATTCAATCGTTGCGCCAAGTAGTGATTCACCACTTGGACATTCACCCTTTGGAGATTCACCGAGCGAGCGCCTCGCAGCGCTTGAGTTGCAGCACTCGCAACAGTGTCCGCACTGCGCGAGTTCCACGAGCCCGACGCGCATCGTGTTTGGTGAAGGCGATCCTTGCGCAGAACTGATGTTCGTCGGTGAAGTTCCGAGTAGCGACGATGACACCGCTGGCAAACCCTTCGCTGGCGCTGCAGGTGACAAACTCAACGAGATGATCAAAGCGATGGGATTGCGTCGTGATGAGGTGTATCTGGCGCACATTCTCAAGAGCGCGGTGAAATGCGCGCCGAATGAAACTCGCGCTCCAACCTTCGCTGAACTCAGCGCATGCGGGCCATACCTCTTAGCGCAATGTTCGATCATTCGGCCGAAAGTGATCGTGTCGCTCGGTGGTCCAGCAACCAAACTCATGCTAGCGACCGATCTCGGCATCAGTGTGCTGCGCGGCGCATTCACTTCGATCACCCTTGGCTCTGCGAGCGGCGCGCCTTTCAGCGTGCAAGTGATGCCGACATACCACCCTGCATATCTGCTTCGCAATTACACCATGGAAACTCGGCGCGAAATGTGGAGTGATCTCAAGCAAGCGCTTGCAGCGATTGGCCGCTCGCTTCCCGTCAAGGCGAGCTGAGCACGGGCACTCGCACGATGATCGTCACGGGTCCATCGTTCTCGAGTTCCACTTTCATCTCAGTTCTGAAGCGACCAGTTTCGACGGCGATGCCGTGGGCGCGCAGCGCTTCGACAACATGCGTCACGAGTGGCTCCGCAATCTCAGGTCGCGCAGCAGTCACAAAACTCGGTCGGTTGCCACCACTGCAATCACCCGCAAGCGTGAACTGACTCACCACAAGCATCGAGCCGCCAACTTCCGCGAGCGCGCAGTTCATCTTGCCCGCGTCATCTTCGAAGATTCGCAACTTGCGCAGTTTGTCAGCCATCTTGTCAGCCGCGCGCGCGTCGTCACCGACTTCAATGCCCAACAGCACCAACAGTCCACCCTTGGCGGAAAGACTTCCAACGATGACGCCATCGACGCGCACGCACGCACGCGAGCAGCGTTGCACAAGGGAAATCATGCTCGATTACCGCGCCGCAGCAAGCAACACCATCGACGCCGTCGACACGAGCGCCTTGCCTTGTTCATCAACCGCTTGACGGTAATCAATGAGTTCGATCGCGCTTGGCTTCGCAAGTTTCGCAACAGCCGCCATCGCACCGACTGAAGTCCAACGCGTTGGATTCTTCGTCTCAAGCATTCCAGCCACAAGCGCGTCAGGGCTATCAATGAACGCTTTCATCATCGCGCGGTCATGGGCTTCAACTTCACGACGACGCTGATCATTGACATCCGCTTGCTCGCCATACGCAGGACCCGCGTGCGAAAGATCGGCGCTTGCGATAAACAGCGTGCGTCCACCTTCAGCCGCAAGCACTTCATCAAGCACATTGATGAACTCCTGCATGCCAACGCGCGCGCCGTCATCCGCAATCAAACCGATGTTTGGATCGGGAATGAGCGCCGCAACAACGGGCACATTGCCGAAGAGATGCTGCACCCACAGCAATTGCAATTGAATCGAATGCTCAGGCAGATGATCGAGGATGTCCTTGAACAACTTGTCGCCAGTCTTCGTGCGCAGTCGCGCAATCACGCCAGCGTCAACAGGCACGCGACCAAGCGGCGACTCGAATCCGAGATCGCTCACCGTGACGCCGTCACCAAGACCGAAGTGATTGGAACCAAGAATCACCACGCGATCAGGCTTCGGACCCTTCGCCACAGCGCGGTAGCTCGCAGCAAACACAGGATGCCCGCGCTGGTAATCAAGGTGGCACGCCACGAGTCCGCAGATCGGTTCATCGATCCCTGAATCCTCCGCCTCATCGAGCCATTGCTCGAGTTGCTTACGAATCACAGCAGGATCTTCGCCAAGCGATTTGGTAGCCGCCGCAGGAAACGCGCCGGCCGCCACCAACTCCGCCTTCTTCTTGTCTTCGAGTGCTTCGCAGGTCGGTCCCCATACGAGTCCAAACTCATCGAGCTTCTTCAAGAGCTCAACCAACGGCGCCGCGTCGGTGATCTTCATCGCGACAACAATCTCATCAACGGTGCGAGTGCCATTGAAAAGTTGCATCACTTGAAACGCTTGCGGAGGAACCACCATCATTTGCGAACTCAGTCCGCAGGGGTCCTGTAATCCGAGGAATAACTGATTCTCGCGCTGCATTGGCACTGGATGAATGCGTCGAAGGGCAGGGCGCGCGAGATGTTCTGGAAGCGTTTCGGTGCTCATGTCGTTGCTCATGTCGTTGCTCTTGTCCGTGAAAGTAAAGGATCTGGTCACGCAGTTCGCTTGATTCGTGCGTCGAACCCAACGCCGGCCACGAGGGTGGACCGAGGGGTGGACCGATGGCCGGACCGAGGGGCAGACAGTGTAACGGTGGGCTTTGTGACAGGCGGGTTCATTTTGCACAAAGTGTGTTGTAGAATCTGCTTTCGCTTCAACTCGGTTCAACGCCGATCGGTAAGAAGTCCGATACAGAGCGACCGCCTTGATAGGCGGTCGTGTGATAGAACGAGGCAGCAGTACAGTTCGAAGACAGACCGAGACTTGTGGCGATGCCACTCAAACCCCCCGAAGGAAATCGATATGCGATGTGATAGTTTGACCTGTGGACGCACGAAGCTTTCAAGCACACGAAGCGTTCAAACACTTGCCAGTCTCGTTCTTTCAGTCATGATGGCCGGCAGCGCTTTCGCGCAAGGTGCAACTCCACCCGCCGCCGCTCCTGCAACTCCGCCGAAAGCGGTTCCTGCAGCGACTCCCGCTGCGACTCCCGCAGCAGCTCCGCTCGCGCCGCCAGCATCGATCGATGAGCCAGTGCTGCCGATGCAGAAGAATCCGCAAGTCAAGCCAGATCCTGCTCGCACTCGCGAAGCGATTAGTGCGACGGGCGTGCGTCCCCAGGCTCCAACTTCGGCCACGGAACAAGCGACTGGGGTCAAAGGCGGGGAGCCAGTCAAGGGCGGCTTGGATCCATCGCAAAACATCGCTGATCCAAACGAAGCACCAGTCATGGTGTTCGAACCCGCCATCGCTGACATGGGCGAAATGATCGCGGACACTCCAAAGACCGTCACGATCAAGCTGCGCAACGTCAGCTCTGAGCCGATCCGCATCACCAAGGCTGTTCCAGGTTGCGGCTGCACGACGCCGACTTGGCCGAAGGATCCGATTCCACCGGGCGGCACAGGCGATTGCGAAATCACCCTCAAGCCAGGCGCAACGCAAGGCGTGACCCTCAGCAAGAAAGTCACCTTTCAGATCGAGAATCACAACCCAGTGATCCTCACAGTCGAAGGCAAGGTCGTGGCCTATGTGCTCATGACTCCGTCGATGCTCGACTCGCCAACCGACTCGAGCCCGTCACCTGCGCCAGGAAGTCCAATCACGCTTGAATCGACTGAGAATGTCGCCTTCAAGATCACTGAGATTTCGCCGCCGGTCGTGAAGGATCCACCAACCGAAGCCGCGACCAAGCATGTGCTCACGGTTGACTGGGCGAACTGGGAAGAGGCGGGTCGTTCGCCAAAGATTCTTATCAAGACTGACAATCCAAAGGCTCCGACGATGACGATGCTCGTCAAGCGCTCGATGAGCAAGAACGCTCCGATGGCGCCTGAAGGACCGAAGCAACCAACCGGTCCTGGCACGACTGATCTCATCAACGCAATTCGCGATGGCGACCTTGCGAAGGTGAGTTCGATCATCGCGTCTGGCGCCGATGTGAACGAGCACGACAAGGCTGGTTCGCGCACTGCGCTGCATTGGGCCGCCAAGAGCGGCAACCGTGCGGCACTCGAAGCGCTCATCGCTGCGAAAGCTGATCTCAACGCACAAGACCGCCAAGGTCGCACTCCACTCTGGAGCGCGGTTGAAGGCGACCTCGAAACCGTCAGCTATCTGCTTGCAAATGGCTCGAATGTGAACGCTCGCGATCTCATCAAGTCCACGCCACTTCTCTGGGCGTCGGGATTTGGTAAGCCTGAGACCGTTGCATTCCTGCTCTCTAAGGGCGCG
>QWPU01000042.1 GCA_003671065.1 Planctomycetota bacterium
CGCGCAAGCACATCACGCGGCAACCATCGCCTGTAGTTGACTGCAAGCCGTTTCCGAAACCACCTGCAGGACTCGACACCGCGTAGCCATTGTTGTTGATTGCGCCGACGATGCCTGCGCAATGCGTGCCGTGACCGTTGAAGTCGCGCGGATCATTGTCGGCACCCGTGCAATCTTCACCGCTCCAACATGTCGCGATCGGCGCCGACACGAAGTCGTAACCAACCCAATCGTCAATGAAACCGTTCGCGTCATCATCAACTCCTGCGACACCATTTTTCTCCGCAGCATTGATCCAAATGTTTCCCGCGGTGCCTGATGTGTCGGCAGTCGAAGTAGCGGAACCGCCGAGATCCTTGTGGTAATAGCGCACGCCCGTATCGAGCACGGCGACGATCTTCGATGGATCACCATTCTGAATATCCCACGACTCAGGCGCATCGATGTCGATGTCGCTCGTCTGGTTGAGATGCCACTGCGAGCCGTACACCGGATCGTTCGGCGTCGCGTAGATCGGATGAATGCCGATGGTTTCAACTTTGCGCACGAGTGGATCGGCGCCAAAGTCACTCATCGCGGCTTCAAGCGTGGTCTTGGTGAGATCGATTGTGACGACCGCGTATCCGCTCAGGTCAGGCAGCACGCGGGCATCAAGATTCTTCGCTGAAACCGACTGAAACTGCTTGCGGATAAAGCTCACGCCGTGGCGAACGCAGAGGTCGTCGAGAATCTCGATGCCCACGCGACCTTCGCTGCCAAGCCGCGTCGATTCAAGCGCAAACACCGCTTCGTCGCCAAACTCAACAATGAATTCGTCTTCGACAATCCACTCCGCCTGCCCAAGCTCAAAGAGCAGGGCGTTGGCAGGCGCGGCACCTGACGCGAGGAGGTACGCCTCGTTGGGTTTGAGCGCTTGTTTGCACGCGCTTTGAGGAACGACTGCGGCACTGGCGAGTGACGCTGAAAACATGAACGCGGTCGCTGAAACCAGTGAAGGCGTAGCGAGACTTGCCATCGTGAACTGACGCATGCGTGTGCTCCGTTGTAAGTACATGTCTTGACGAGGTCTGAGTGATGCCCCTGAAACAACATGCTGGCTCTCACGGCACGAGCCTGCTCCTAAACCCTCTTCTGAGCCCTTGGGTTCGCACCCTACCCTGACTTGGAAGCACTGCAATAGGAGAAAAACTAAATCAGGCACATTCCCGATGCCGCCCCGAGGAATCCCGCGTTGCTACATTCGTGCGTTCAGCCTCGCGACAGTCAATGGAACCTCTTATGTCGACCGCCACTCCCGTCCGCTCAATCGCCGTCATTGGTGCAGGAACCATGGGTTCTGGCATCGCACTCACCGCTGCTCAAGCAGGGATTCACGCCTTTCAGATCGATGTGAGTAAGCCCGCGCTCGACAAGGCGAAGGCGGGGCACGCGAAGAGTCTCGCGCGATTGGTTGAGAAGGGGAAGGTCACGCAGGTCGATGCTGACGCCGCGCTCGGTCGCATTCGTTATGTCACCGAGATGAGCGACGCCAAGGACGCGGATTGGGTTGTCGAGGCGGCAACGGAAAATGTTGAAGTAAAGAAGAAGATCTTTCAGCTCATGCAAGCGACCTTCCGCGCTGATGCTGTCCTTGCGACCAACACGTCGAGCATTTCGATCACGGATCTTGCCAGCGCGGTTGGGGCCGATGCGCACCGAGTCATCGGTATGCACTTCTTCAATCCAGTGCCGATCATGAAGTTGGTCGAAGTGATCAACGGTCTCGCGACCAGCGCGGACACGACTGCGCGCACGCTCGCGCTCGCGACTGCGATGGGTAAGACCCCCGTGCCTGCAAATGATCGTGCAGGCTTCGTGAGTAATCGTGTGCTCATGCCGATGATCAATGAAGCGTTTTACGCTTGGATGGAAGGTGTTGCGAAGCCTGAAGACATCGATCGCATCATGTTGCTTGGCTGCAACTTTCCGATGGGTCCGTTGCGCCTTGCTGATTTCATCGGGCTTGATGTTTGTCACGACATCATGATGGTGCTGTATCGCGAACTCGGAAACCCGAAGTTTTTCCCGTGTCCGCTGCTGCGTCAACTCGTGCAAGCGGGGCGCCTCGGCGACAAGGTTGGTCGCGGCGTGTATGAATTGCCTGCGAGATAAGCGACGCGATCACGCACGCGCGGTGGCGTCGATGCGATCGACTACTTTCGTCGCGTCACGCAGCACATCAATCGCGCTCACGCGCATCGTCTTCCAACCGAGACCACTGAGCACTCCAGGACGCACGATGTCACGATCGATGACGGTTGGTGCCGCGAGATGGAACGCGCCGTCAACTTCGACGCCGAGAATCCATCGTTGCGGTTCGTCGGGCTTCGAGAGCGCAAGACCAACGCGATAATCGCGCGAGCGGCCGACATGGAAGTCCACGCGCCAGCCGCGCAATTCAAGGGCACGCGCGAGCATCACTTCAATCGCGCTCACATCAATATCAACGGCAGTCGCGCCTTCAGTGCGCGCGGTGGGAATGGTGCCAAGCTCAGCAAACGCAAGGTAATCACGCAGATCCTGCAGACCGCGCGCGTTGCACTTGCTCGGATCAAGATCCGTCGCACGAATCGATGAGAAAATGATGACCTTCTCTTTCGCACGCGTGACAGCGACATTGAGTCGTCGCTCACCGCCCGAGAGATTGAGTGGACCGAAGTTGTGATAGAGCGATCCAGAAGCGTCGCGTCCATAGCAAATTGAGAAGAGCATGGTCGAGCGTTCGTCGCCCTGCACATTCTCGAGATTCTTGATGAACACTTCGTCGCCGCTGGTCTCGGCGCCTGCGTAGCGCTCACGCAGCAGCGCGTTGGCGTCGAGCGCTTCATCGAGAAGATCTTGCACAAGCGTTTGTTGCGCGACGCTAAAGGTCACGACGCCGATTGAACGATTCGCGCTGCATGCGTCGTTGTCAAGCAGTCGTCGCGTGATCTCTGCAACGATCGCTTCCGCTTCCATGCGATTGGTCGATGTCTTCGCGCGGTCATACACGCCGCCAACGAAACGGAACTCCACTCCGAGATTCGGATGCGCGCGATGCGGCGCGGGGAAAGTTTGCAATCGTCCGCCGTAACTGCGTCGATTGGAAAACTCAATGAGACGCTCGTCGCGCGAGCGATAGTGCCAGAGCAGACTTCGCTGCGGAAAGCCCGAGGCGATTGCTTCTTCGAGCACGCTTTCAAGCGGTTCAAGCGCGTCGGCAAGTTGCGCTTCGCTCGACGCGGCATCGTCAGCGTTGTCGCCAGAGTCTTTGCGATCGAAGAAGTTCGTCGGCGGCAATTGCTTCGAGTCACCAACGATGACAGTGGTCACGCCGCGAGCGATCGCGCACGCCGCGTCCCACACGGGAACTTGCGAGGCTTCGTCGAAGACCACGAGATCAAACACAGGGAAATCAGGGGGAATATGCGTGGTTGCTGAGAGCGGGCTCGCGAGCACGATTGGCATGAGCGCGTTGATTGCGAGCGCGCTTTCAGCCATCACGCGGCGAATCGGTCGGCGAATAGTTGTGAGCGCGCGCAGTTCTTGAAGACGCGCATCAGCCGCGCGCGAGATTGGATCGCGATGTGCGTTGTCGAAGAATTCGCGCGCGCGCGTTCGCACGACTGCAGCCACTGCGCCGGCGGCACCCTTGCGATAGTCCGCCGCGCAGTCGACGAAACTCTGCGTGAGATCACGCGCGCGTTCCGTGGCGCAGTCGGCGAGTGGGGGCTCGTTGCGCAGTCGGTCGCGCACCCACGACGAAAGAAGTTCGGCTTCAACGACGCGTTCAGCAGTGTGTGGCGAGAGTGTGCAGTCGAGAAGCGCGGTTGCGACGGGCGCGAGTCCGCATGCGTGCGCACCTTCGCGAGCGGTGGTGAACACGCTCCACGGTGCGAGTAATCCTGCGGATTCGTGCAGTCGACGCAAGCGCGTGATGTTGTCGCGCAAGGTTGAGGCAGCGTCGTTGAGCGGCGGCGTGCTGACTGCAACGCGATCAATGGCTTCGAAAGCCTTTCGAGTTGCGGCAAGCGCGATCGCTGCACCTTCGCGTGCGTGCGTGAGCGCGCCTGACGCGATCGACACAGGCACGGCAACCGCGAGCGCTGCGAGATGACTGCCCAGTAGCACTCGCGTGGCGCGTCCAGTTTCGCGCGCGCGTTGCACGGACTTCTGCGCCGCAACCCAATCGATATGACCATCACTCGTTGCGAAGAGACGCGTCTCACGCTCGACTGATTGCCCTTTAGCGATGAGGTCTTTCGTGATGATCAACGATTCAAGTTCGGTCAAGAGTGCATCGAGCCCGCTAGGCGCTGTGCCTTTAGCGGCGCGAAGAAGTTGCGCGCGCGCCTTGCGTGTTGCGAGCCAGCGAAAGACCACGAATCGTTCGCGTACGGCGCGAAGATCTCCGACCATCGCTGTGAGTTCAAGCGCGAGGACTGAGCGGTCGTAGCGGTTGTCGAGAGATTTCGTCGCTTCTTCTGCGCGTGCGCCAAGTTCAATTGCACGCGCGAGCGCATCGATTCGCGCGGTGTGATCTGTAGCAAACGCAGCCTGTGCAAGCGTCGCGGCTGCAACACTTTCAGCGTCAATCGCGCAGGCAAAATCCGTCAGTCGCGCGAGTTCACCGAGCGTTGCAGGCGCACTGAGACCGAGCGCGGAGGTCAGAGCAGTCGCTGCTGTGCTGAGTGCTTCACACTGAGTGAGCGCCGCGAGTGCATCGCGTCCAACAGCGCTCGCTTGCTCGGGATTCAGCGCGCTCGTTGGTGAAAAGTCATGCAAGCGTGCCGCCGCATCCGTAGGCAATTCCGCGGCGGCTGCAGCAAGATTTGCAGTGGCTTCAAGCCGCCGCACGAGATCCGCGCGCGACAATTGCGCTGGAAGCACACCTTCAAGCGCTTGCGCAAGCGCGCTCGTCGCGGAGTCTTTCGCATGCGTCGCGCTCTCGCGCAGACTCGTCGCACGATTGACCGCATCACTCGCACTTGGTCCATCGTGGTGCTCAGCATGCAACGCATCACACGAGGCTTTCAATCGAGCACGCGTGCGATCAAGCGCCGATGCGAGTGCACCAAACTGTTGCGATCCAGGCGCCGCGCGTGCATCGAGTTCATCAAACGAGCGTTTCACTTGCGCGACGAAACTTGTCTTCGTCGCATTGTCCGCGTGAAGATCAAGTGCGAACGAACCGAGACCTGCTTTGCGCAGGCGCTCCGAAACCACTTCAAGCGCCGCACCTTTCTCAGCAATGAAGAGCACGCGCTTGCCACGCGCCAAACATTCCGCAAGCAGATTGGTAATCGTCTGGCTCTTGCCCGTGCCTGGTGGACCTTGCAGGACAAACGATCGTCCTGCGGTTGCCGAACAGATCGCCGCAATCTGCGAACTGTCAGCCGCCAGCGGCAAACGCAGCGTTGCAAACGGCGCATCGGTGTCGACTTGTTCGGGCTCAAGCAATCGTGCGCCGCGCACATGCACCGACGCCGAGCGATCAAGCAGCGAGGCAAGAATGTCGTGATTCGTCAGCACTTTGCCGCGGCTGCGCATCTCTTCGAAGAGCGGAAGTTTCTTGAACGAGTAGTTGCCGAGCTTCGCGTGCGCATGCACAAGCGCGCCAGGAATGTCGCGCACCGCTTGACGCACGCGCGCAAGCAAAGCAGGCACATCGACGCCCTTGTCGTCTTCAGTAATGACGCCACTGAGTCCAACATCAAGACTGTGCGCCGTGCGCAAGTACTCCACGAGCGCCGCATTCACGACCGTATCTTCGGTGACAGCGCGCACGCGAAATCCTTCCGCGCGCGAAATGCGTTCAAGCGTCACGGGCACAAGAAGAATCGGTGCAAGAATCGGCGCGCTGCGCTGTTCAACCGTGTACTCAAGAAATCCAATCGCGACATACAAACTCCGCGCGCCTGTTTCTTCGAGCGAACTCTTCGCGTCACGAAAGGTCTTCGTCGCGCGCTTGAACAGTTCCGCGTCATCAAGGGCGCTGCGAAGAATGCGATCATTGAGTTCTTCGCGAATCGCTTCCGCAGTCATCACGCGCATCGCGCCACGCGACTTCAGCGTGAACGCCTTCTCATTCCACAAGAGATCTTCAAGAAGCGCGATTTCGCCGTCGCCCTGCGCAAGCAGCGGAATGCCCGCAGCGGCACGATCGTTGAGCAATCGATTGCGCAGCGTGAGGTCAAGCAGCTTCTTCTTCCACTGCTCAAGGCGTTGTTCGCGCGGAGAAAGTACTGCTTTCGGCAGCGGAGGCAAACCCGTTGGTTGCACGACGGTCCACTCTTTCAGCGGCGCTTCACCGTTCGTTTCGCTTGTGTGGGTGCGTCGCTCTATGACTTCAGGCAGCGGATGAAAGCCCGCGCGACGCGACGCACGAATGTCGATCACCCAAATGTCTTCGCTCGCGCTTGCAAGCCACGCTTCACCTTTCTCAAGTGCGGCCGCGAATGAATACTCCGCGTCGCAGAGCGCAGTCGCTTCAATGACACGCAATTCACCGAGCGCGCGGCGAGTTTCTGCACGCGCGCGACCGCGATGAGTCGTGTCAGGAAAGTGCGAATCGATAGTTGCGAAGGCAACGGTGGCGTGACCGTCGCCAGCAAGAATCATCGTCCACAAGCCGCACGCTTCAAGCATCGCCGCAAGCGTGACCGAGAGATCAAGGCAATTGGCGAGTCGATCTTGCAACGCATCGGTTGCAGTGCGAATCTTCTGCCCTTCGGTTTCAAAGCTCGCTTGCAAGATGGCATACGCGATCCCTCGCGCTGCGAGCGCTTCGAAACACGCTTCTGCAAGGCGTTGCGCGCGTTCAGGGCTGTTGCTCAAGTAGCCGTCGAGCGCGCCACGTTGCGTGCGTGCAAGCAAACGCGCCGACGCATCTCGAAGCACTTCAGCAAGCGCAGGGGCGTTGGGCGTCACAAACGCGGCAAGTGATTCGGCAGCGTTGGAGACACCGCACCAGTGCGAACTCGGCACAAGCGTGAGGCGATGCATGACTGCGGCAATCGCAAGTCCATCGCTGTCAGCCAGTGTGGCGACGAGATCAACATGCGCGCGTTCGGTTGAACTACAGAGCAATGGAATCGGCAGTAAAAATCCCGCAGCGTCGATCGCAAGCGTGGAGTTCGCTTCAAGCGTTTCAAGCGGACGGCTCCACGCGTGCGCTTGCTCGCCATGAATCGACACTCGTAGCACGCAGCCAACAAGTCGCGAGGTCGTCGTCACAAGCACTGCGCGAACGCAGGGCACGCCGTTGAGTTCAAGCGAGGCGCACGTGGTGCTTGACGCGTCAAACGCCAGCGTTACAAGGCGGGCGCTCGGCAGGATCGTTTCCACAAGCTCACTCGGTTCCATCGCGGCATTATGCCGTTTCCTTGCAGGCGGGAGAGATTTTCGTGGAAGTTCTGTGTGATCTTTCGCGCCAACTGCAAAGTCCACAGAGTGAATCGGCGCAGCCTCCTGCTATCCTCACGCTCCGCCGCGATTGTGCGGCTTCACCCTTGCGATCAAGCTTGCGAGCAGACCAATGAGCACCGCGAAAACCGCTTCCACACCCGCATCAACCTCCACTCCGCGCATCGACCCCGAGACTGTCACGATCTCAGGCTACGCAGTGAGCGAGCGCT
This sequence comes from Planctomycetota bacterium, assembly GCA_003671065.1. Taxonomy (GTDB): domain Bacteria; phylum Planctomycetota; class Phycisphaerae; order Phycisphaerales; family SM1A02; genus QWPT01. The sequence goes on from QWPU01000042.1 coordinate 7,656, forward strand.
ACGGCCCCGACTCAGTGGTCACGCAGGATCCGAGCAATCCCGCGAAGCCTCACGCGCGCATCGGCGAAGCGGGGCAGTTTCCGTTTACGCGCGGCGTGCACAAGACGATGTATCGCTCGCGCTTGTGGACCATGCGTCAATTCGCAGGTTTCGGCAGCGCCGATGACACCAACAAGCGCTTCAAGTATCTGCTCGAGAACGCGAAGGGTGGCAAGTCAAACACGGGCCTTTCGACAGCGTTTGATCTCCCCACGCTCATGGGCCGTGATTCCGATGATGCGCTCAGCGCTGGTGAAGTCGGTCGTTGCGGCGTTGCGGTTGCATCGATCGAAGACATGCATCGTCTCTACGCGGACATTCCTGTCGGCGAGGTGACGGTGTCGCAAACCATCAACGCGCCTGCAGCTGTGATTTGGGGCATGTATCTCGCGCACGCGCAAGAGCGCTCGATTCCGTGGACCTCGCTCGGTGGCACGCTGCAGAACGACATCTTGAAGGAGTTCCACGCGCAGAACGAGTTCATTTATCCGCCTGAACCAAGCGTGAAACTCGTCATCGACACCATTGAGTTCGCTGCGCAACACTTGCCGAAGTGGAACTCCGTGTCGATCTCGGGTTACCACATTCGCGAAGCAGGTTCGACGGCCACGCAAGAGCTTGCCTTCACGCTGCGTGACGGTATGGAATATGTTGAAGAATGCATCAAGCGCGGACTTGATGTCGATGCCTTCGCGCCGCGCCTCTCCTTCTTCTTCAACAGTCACAACGAGTTCTTCGAAGAGATCTGCAAGCTGCGTGCCGCGCGTCGCATCTGGGCGAAAGCGATGCGCGATCGTTTCGGCGCCAAGCACGAGCGCTCGCAACTTATGCGCACGCATGTGCAAACCGCTGGTTGCTCGCTCACTGAGCAGCAACCGCTCAACAACATTGTGCGCGTGGCATTGCAAGCGCTCGCTGGTGTGCTCGGTGGTTGCCAGAGTTTGCACACTGACTCGATGGATGAAACGCTCGGCCTTCCGACTGAGACCGCCGTGCGTGTTGCGTTGCGCACGCAACAAATCATCGCCCATGAATCAGGCGTGCATCGCACGGTTGATCCACTCGGCGGATCATGGTTTGTCGAGGCGCTCACCGATCAAATGGATCACGACGCCAGCGCAATCATCCGCGAGATCGACGACATGGGCGGCGTGGTCGCAGGCATCAATCAAGGCTATTTCCGCCGTCAAATCGCAGAAGCGAGCTATCGCTTCGGTCAAGAGATGGAAGCGGGCGATCGCCTTGTTGTCGGCATGAACGCGTACACCGAAGGCAACAATGAGCAACAAGTAGAGATCCTTCAGATTCCGCACACAGTGGAAACCGAGCAATGCGAGCGCCTCGCGAAATTGCGCGCCTCGAGATCCAACGACGAAGTGAAGCGTTCGCTCAACGCGATTCGAACCGCCGCGCGCGAAGGCGTGAATGTGATGCCGTCACTCGTCGCTGCATCGCTCGCGCGTTGCACCCTCGGTGAGCAAGTGCAAGCTATGGCCGATGCATACGGCCGCTATTCGGGCGGACCTGAGTGGTGAGACGGGAGTGGTGCGACTGCTCCGCGCGCGAATCATAAAACTAACACTCAAATAATGATGATCCCGTACTTCCTGAGAAGCGCTCAGACGGAGATCTAGCACACCATCGAAGTCCGACTGCCGCAGCCGCTCCAGTCAAATGTATTTTAGGTCAACTGTGGTTGACATGAGCGATGGAGGGGGGGGTATCTTCCCTTTCATGGTTCGGCGCCTCATAACTCTCGTAGTCCTCATAGGAGGGATCGCAACTTGGATGCTCACAAGTCGCACCGAAGATCCAACGGTGAAGGTCGAGGGCGCGGGCAGTGATGTTGGCAGCGAGGTTGGCAGCGAGCAGCCGCACGCAGTGGGAAAAGACGCGCTTACCAGAGTGGGGAAATTCGAACGATCCGTTGAATTTCAGTCGGAAGAGTTTCCACAATCCATCGTGATCTCACTCGGAGAACTCCCAAGTGATGGCACGCTGGAGGGTTTGATTCGATGCAAAAATCTTACCAAGCAGTCGATTGATCTCTCTCGCGCGGTTACCACGTGCGGATGCATGGTCGTCAACGGAACAGCGTTGCAGCCCGCTCAACAGGGCGTACTCTCCTTCTCGCTTCGTTCCTCAAACCTGTTCGCACCGCGCGGAGAGGTCGCCGTATACCTCCCGTCTGGTAAGGGTGTGGTTCGCTGTATCACTTTCAATTGGAGCCATGCACCCGCAGGCGTTTTGGTTGGTGAGCAGTTGGAGTGTTCAAGTTCTGATCTTGTTTTGATCGATATTTTCGGCTTGGTGGCTTCGGGGGTTCCAACAGATCGGGGCTATCCCACAGAACTGCCCGCGCCGCTTCCTGAGGTCGAGATGCTGTGTGTCGACTGGGTCTGGCGTTCAATTCCCGCCGTCTGGAGAGCCGAGCCGCTCAGCCCGAGAAAGCTCGGCTCAACAATCGCAGTCTGGAGCGGGCACTTGGAAGTGTGCAGGACCGATCTCATTGACTCTGCTGCTGCGTCATTTGTCGCGATGCCCACGGCATCCACGCGAGTTCAGGTGCGCATCCATGCTCCAGGGTGGAGCCGTTCGCAAGTCGTTGAGCTCGACACCGCTCGCGCTGTCGATCTCTCTCATTCCTCAGTTACATTGAAGTAAATCAGGAGTACATTTTTCATGATCAATCCCCTTCGATCACGCGCCATTTGCCTCTCGGTTGTAGGACTGGTCACGGCTACATTGATGGCGATTCCGACAACGCCACCGGGCGGTCCGGAGATTCTCGACACGGTAGAAACAACGCATCCCAACAAAGCTTGCGTGACCATTCCGAGTTGCCCTGGCGCTCGAGGTCAGACAGGTGTCTTTGGCAGCGAGTGCGGTTACTGCATGGTTCAGTGGACTCAGAAGCAGTGCGGTGACGGTGAGCCCGTAGGAACATGCTATGAGTTTCTCTATCGAGCGGGAGGCACGAGTTGTGGGGTGCGCTTCGTCAATGGAACAATCAGCCCAAATGGGAATTGCGTTGGCGCTGTTGCGAGTGGGATTTGCTACAGAAAAACGTGCCTGATAGAATTGCCGGGCGTCTAATGAGGCACGCAGCATTTTTTCAGACGCGGATGCGAGCGCTGCTGCGCATTGCCGTCGTGCTGTGCTTGTCGTGTCCGGCGATCGTCCTACTGGCAGCGCAGTCCGATGAAGTTTCTCGTGCGCCGAAGGCAGCGTTGACGCACGCGAAAGACTGCGTTGCAGTTCGCGTTCTCGGCCGACAGAAACCGACGCCGACCTTACTTCGCTACAGCCAGCAAGAGACGGAGATCGACGCGGGATCGATGGAAGAACATGTGCATCCGCCTATCGAGTACGAGTTTGTGAGTGACGGAGAGTGTTGGCGCATTCGTTCGGGCGCGATGATTCAATCGTGCGACGGCGGCAAGGTCAGCGCTCGGAATCTTCAAGCGAGAGACCTCACGCTTCTGCCAACTGGATCCACGCCTCACTACGAGTCGGTCATGTTCATCCTCACTCAGGCGCACGAATTCAAACTCGTTATTCCGCCGACTGCATTTCTGAGCGCGTGTGCGTGTGCGTTTGGAGTGCCCAGTCGCGATGCCGCACCCGAGGAAATGTCGGAGGAAATGTCGGAGGATATGTCGGAGGAAATGTCGGAGGATATCTCGGAGGGTAAGTCGACTTTGGATGCGACGGCGCCTTCGCCCGAGACGGCAGTGAATGTGTTGGGTTGGAAGCACCGAATTGAATATGAACGCTGTGGTGAGGGCCTTGTTCGTTCATGGGAGTTAGTGATTCCTCCTGCTGCGAACACGAACGCGGTGGTGCCTGAACGACATGTCCGCGTCGAGGTCACCGAATCGGATTCGAATGGCTGGCCCCTCAAAGTGATTCGCTCCGTTGAGGAATGGAGCGGCGGCGCGAAGGTGCGGGTCGTCGGGAGTACAACGCTTACCGTGACAGAGCGAAGACCATTCGATCGAGTGAGAGACGCCGATCGATTGAATCTTCCTTCGCTTGCGAACGGTTGGACAATCAACGATACGACACGGAATTTGAACTATGTGTACAACCACACTGAATTCTCTATCGCCGGCATCGAGCTCACTGCGAAAGCCCCGATTCGATTGCATCCTGATGCTCTGCGGCTGCGGGACATCCTGTCGGATGCGCAAGCGAAGTGACTGTGCAAGATCCGCTGCGGAGTTCGCAGCAGCGGCCTGGGCCGGTTTTCAACGACTGACATCGATGCTGAGAAACCGATTTGGCGCATGTTGCGTCGTCATCACTAGATCGTTGGTTGTGTGCTCTCTCGCGCTGCTCAATACACCTGCAGGGCAAGCCCAGACACCAGCAGTCAGCGGCGCGCCAATCTCCCAGTCCGATCTGATCTGGATCAACGCTGGGTTTTTCGTTGCTCCACTCGCGCCGTGTGATCTGCCGAGCCGTCTGTCCTTGAAGAGTGGTGACGAAGTAGATGAGATCGCCGCGGTTGCGCGCGCTACATCTCGCGCCGCGCTATGGAACACACTGCGTGAGGCTGTGCTCGGCGCTGCGGGAGCAATGAAAGCTGGGCTGAGTGAGCTCGATACCGCTGAGCTGGGAGTCCAACTGAAATGGGACATCACGCGTTCAGAGGTGCTCCCAAAGTGGATTGCGCGGATCGAATTGGCCAACGACGCGATTCTGAAGTTCGAATGCACCACTGATGAAGCAGCCCTTGCGCAGCGCCGAGCGTGGGTCCGCTGCCGCGCGACTGCTGGTCACAATCGTGGTGGACTTGCTGAAGACGCGCCCGCCGCCATGGATGCCGACCTGTGGCTTCAGAAACAGGTTGAGGACCACGAGGCCTGTGTGGCATGGCTCAAACCACTGTTCGAGAATGCCGCGGACTGTCCGGAGGAGTGGGCAGTGATGCGCAGTGAGTTCGCGCGCACCACCTCAGCACTCAGGAGCGATCTTTCGCGGCGTAGCTTTGCAGCAACCACGCGCAAGGCGCGCGAGCGTCGTGACCTTGACGATGAGGCGCTCCGAAACGCGTTAGCCGCATCCGAGGCGAGTTCAAGGCGTTGGCGTCAGCACAATGATCAATATCTCACGCAGATTGAGAGTTTCGCGCTGCAGGCGAATCGAGTCGCCGATGCAGCCTTGATCCGCTGCAAGTTTCTGCACGCCGAGAATTCGCTTCTGTTTGGAGAACGCGCGATCTACGCGGAGTCGCTCGTTGCCGCTGCCAAGTATGCGAGTGCGCAAGACCCAGCGCGTAAGGATGAATTCGCAGCGGCGCTGTTGAGTGTGCTTCGGGAGTACGCGCGGGCAAGCGCCGAGGCAGCGCAGGCCATTGTGACGGCAGAACGGCGAAGCCGAGTATGGCGCGCGGGTTCACGCTCGGCTGACGAAACTATCCTCGATGTGCTTGCTCGCGCGCAGCGGGCCGGTGAGGCGCGCGAGCAACTCATGAAGCGACAATTACTCGCTGTGCTGCAGTGGCTCCCAGAGGAGTCGGACCTCGAGTTTGGAACAACGCTTCGCACACTTCAAGCGCCTGAGAATCTGGGATCGATGGGCGAGTGGAGGCTCATCGTCGACATGAGCAAACTGATGATGCGCCGAAATCCTCGCGACACTCCTGACGCACCCGAAAAACCATGAACCCACAATTCGGCTTCAGTTTCTCTCGCGCATGAATCAGGCGTGCATCACACGGTTGATCCACTCGGCGAATCATGGTTTGTCGAAGCGCTCACCGATCAGAGGGATCACGACGCGAGCGCGATCATTCGCGAGATGGACGACGACGGCAGGATGGAAGAATGGTTTCTTCATCGCCGCAGCCGATGGAAGTTACAGCATGACCATTCGCGGCTCGACGCAGATTCGATTTGCGTTTGATCACCGTTACTCGGCGACTGAAAGC
>QWPU01000043.1:0-13047 GCA_003671065.1 Planctomycetota bacterium
ACTCCTGTCAACACAATCGGGTGCGCCGAGCGGCGCGTGAACAGGCGGCGATTATAGAGGAGAACGCGCCGCGATTGCGTGCATTGGTCAATCGTTTTTCTGATCGAACTTCACGTGATGACTGTGGTCACGCATGCTCAAACCATACTCAAACCATGCTCATGGGATCGACATCCACCGCGAGTTCTTCACCGAGTTTGAGAAGCCCTCGCGTGCGCGCTTCCGCCAGAACTCGTGAGATATCCGCAGCGCGATCGGCAAGGAGTTCGATGTGGCGGCGGTACTTTCCAGCGATTCGCGCGATCGGGCATACCGACGGACCTCGCACTTCGACGACGCCCGAGAATGACCGAATTTCTTCGCACAGCGCTGAGGAGCGATCGGCGCATTCGGTTTCGCTCGTGTGGCGCAGGATCAGTCGCGCTAAGCGGCGGTAGGGCGGAAGGCCGAAGTTTTTGCGATCAGCAAGTTCAAGCGCGGCGAAGCGTTCGAAGTCGTGGCTCGCGGCGAGCCGAATTGCAGGCGCATCAGGCTCGAAACTCTGGATGATCGCGCGGCCAGCCTTCTCTCCACGACCCGCGCGACCCGAGACTTGACTCACCAGTTGAAAGGTTCGTTCACTCGCGCGAAAGTCGGGCATCGTGAGCGATGTGTCAGCGCTGATCACGCCGACGAGTTGCACATTGGGAAAGTCGAGGCCCTTCGCGATCATCTGCGTGCCCATGAGGACACGGACTTGACCACTGCCGAAGCGTTCAAGCGCGCTGTGAAAGTGCGCGGAGGTTTGCATGGTGTCACCATCGATGCGCAACATCGTTTCGCCTTCAATAAGCGATGGAAACAGTCGCGTGAGTTCCTCTTCAACGCGCTGCGTGCCGAGGCCAAACACTGTGACACCCTTGCCGCAATCGGGGCACGCTTTCGGAAGCAATTGCTCAGCAAGACAGTGATGGCAACGCACATAACTTCGCCGCTGCGCGCCTGCGCTATCGAGGTGGCACACCATGCCCGCATCGCACTCGCTGCAGGTCAACATCCACTCGCAGCGGGGATCGGTGCATGCGATGTAGTTGGCGTAGCCGCGACGATTAAGCAGCAACAACACTTGCCCGCCATCATCGAGCGTCTTCGCCATCGACGCGCGCAGTGTTGGCCCGATGAGATGCACGCCGCGATCGCGAATTTCCTTCCGTTCAGCGGCAAAATCGACCACTGTGACCTTCGGTGTGTTGAGGCCAGGCGCGCGTGTGGACAGACGATGCAGCGCCGAAATCTTGCGTTCAGTTGCGTTGAGGTAACTCTCGAGGCTGGGCGTTGCGCTGCCAAGCACGATCGGACATTTCGCAAGTTGTGCGCGGCGAATGGACGCGTCACGACCGTGGTAGCGCGGCGCAGAATCTTGCTTGTAACCAGGCTCGTGCTCTTCGTCGACAATCACAAGACCGAGTGAATCATCGGGAATCGGCGCAAAAATGGCACTTCGCGCGCCGACCACGACATCCGCGCCACCTTCAGCGAGCATGGTCCATTGTTGATTGCGTTGCGCTTCGGTCAGACCCGAATGAAGGACTGCAACCTTTGCATCAATCAGCCGCGCACTGATACGCCCAACAGTCTGCGGCGTGAGCGCGATTTCGGGCACCAGCAGAATCGCGCGCTTGCCGCGTTTCACGCAGTCTTCGAGCAAGCGAATGTACACCTCGGTCTTGCCCGAGCCCGTCACGCCAAAGAGCAGGTGCTGCGCGAAGCGGCCGAAATCAAGGGAAATTGCGGTGATTGCAGCGAGTTGCTCAGCTGTTGCGACGGGTGCTTTCGCGATGTTGCCCGCGCGCGCAATAAAGCCTGCTTCGACCGCAGTCTTCTTCACGGCGAGAAGATGACCCGACACGATGAGCCGTTTAAGTGGCTCGGTCGATGAGTAGTCCGCGGCTTTCGCGAGATCGCCAATTTCAATCGGTCGCGGAATCGTCGCAAGTACTCCCAGCGCCTTTCGCTGTCGAGATGTGAGCTTCGAAACATCAGGCAATTCCGCAGGCAAATCGATGAGTGTGCGCTCAGTGCGACCAATTGCTTTGCGCACCGCTGCGGGCAAAATCGACGCGAGCGTCATGCCGATGGGGCATGCGTAGTAGCCGCTCATCCAGCGCGCAAACTGCACCAATTCGCCTGGAAGTACGACGCCTGACGGATCTTGTCCGAGCACGAACTTGATCTTCTCGCGATCAATGCCCGTGTCTTCATTTGCAGCCAACCGACGCACGATCCATCCTGCGGTTGGAGTCTGGCCGCGACCGAGTGGCACTTCAACACGCGCGCCTTCGGGCAATTCGCTGAGTTTCGGTGGCAACGCGTAAGTGAGCCCATCAGGCGAACGATCGACCGCGCGTTCAACCGCAACGACCACCAGCGTGAGGTCAACGCAATCGATGTTGGGAGAGAAGAGCGTCACAGGTGAATTCGAATTACTTACGCGATGATCCCGTTGACGACAGTTCCGCTCACATCAGTCAAACGATAGTGGCGACCCTGAAAGCGATAGGTCAGGCGTTCATGATCCACACCCATGAGCCGCAAGATGGTGGCGTGCAGATCATGCACATCTACCGCATCGGACGCGATGTTGTAGCCGAAGTCGTCGGTCGAACCGTGCACATGTCCAGCCTTCACGCCGCCGCCCGCAAGCCAAATGCTGAAGCAGCGCGGATGGTGATCGCGGCCGTAGTCGGTGGCGGTCAAACGACCTTGGCAATACGCGGTGCGACCGAATTCACCACCCCACACCACGAGCGTGTCCTCAAGCAATCCACGGCGTTTCAGGTCCATGACGAGCGCGGCCGATGCTTGATCGGTCTGCGCGCATTGCTGCGTAATTCCGCCAGGAAGTCCACCGTGCTGATCCCAGCCTTGATGAAAGAGTTGCACGAAACGCACGCCGCGTTCAACAAGGCGACGCGCGAGCAAACAGTTCGCGGCGTAGGTTCCAGGTTCGCGTGCACTTGCGCCGTAGAGCTCGAAGGTCTCATCAGTTTCACTTGAGAGATCCGTTGCATCGGGCACGCTGGTTTGCATGCGATACGCCATCTCTGCTTGCGCAAGTCGCGCGTCAATCTCAATATCGCCTTCACTTGCAAGCGCATCACGCGAGAGTTGTGCAAGCGCGTCGAGCATGCCGCGACGAGCGTGCGGCGAAACGCCTTCAGGATTCATCAGGGCGAGAACTGCTTCTTTTCCCGCACGAAACTGCACTCCTTGATGTTCGCTCGGCAGAAATCCCGAACCCCACAAGCGCGAATAGAGCGGTTGATCACGCGCGGCATCCTTCGACACCAACACAATGAACGCAGGAAGATCAGCGTTGACCGAGCCGAGTCCGTAGCTCATCCACGCGCCCATCGATGGTCGGCCTGCACTCTGATGACCGCTGCAAAAGAAGGTGATTGCAGGATCGTGATTGATCGCTTCGGTGTGCATGCTGCGGATGATGCAGAGTTCATCAGCGATCTTTGCTGTGTGTGGAAGGAGGTCGCTGAGCTCAATGCCCGCGCGGCCGTGGCGCGAAAACCCCGTGAAACTGCCTGCAAGCGGCAACATCGCTTGATAGCCGCTCATGCCCGTCAAGCGTTGACCAGCGCGCACGCTGTCGGGAAGCGGCTGACCTTGCATGTCGCGCAAGCGCGGTTTCGGATCAAGCGTTTCGAACTGCGATGGTCCACCTGATTGAAAGAGATAGATGACGCGTTTCGCTTTGGGCGCGAAGTGCGGCGCGTTGAGAAGTGGTGGAGTTGCGAGTGAAAGTGGTGAGGCGGACGCGCGTGAAGATGGCGTGAGATCACTCAACGCAATGGCGCCAAGACCGAGCGCGCTTGCAGCGAGGAAGTGGCGGCGCGTGAGTCGAAGCAGCGCGTCGTTGGTGGTGGTGATGATGAGCGGCGTGGACATCGTGCGGTCGAATTCGTTAGCGGCTGATGACGAACGCATCACTAGCAAACAGAGTGGAGCAGGCGAGTGTGAGGGCGGCGAGTTCGGGATCTTCGATGCCAGTGAGACGCGCAGAACTGCCTGTTTCTGCCGCAAATGCCAGCGTTTGCGTGCGCACGAGCGCGCGCAAGGCATCGAGTTCTGCAAGACGCGGTGCGCGAGCGCAGGCAAGCCGAAAGGCTCGAGTCAAACGCGCATCGAGTTGTTGCGCGGTGTCAAGCGCAGGAGACGCAATCTCAGCAGTCACGCGCACAGCAAGCGCGCGAGCACACTCGACGAAGATCGGATCGTTGAGGAGCACAAGTGTTTGCAGTGGCGTGTTGGTGCTGCCACGACGAGGCAAGCACGCTTCGCGCGAACCCGCATCGAACACCAACATGCTCGGCGGCGGCACGGTGCGTTTGCGAACGGTGTAGAGACTGCGTCGATGCGCGTTAGCACCGCTGTCTGCAACATAGTCGCCGTTCTGACCAGCTTCAGTTGCGAGCGACGCTTGCTGCAATGGTCGCACGCTGGGACCACCTACTTTTTCAACAAGCAAGCCTGCGGCCGCAAGCGCGCAATCACGCAGCATTTCTGCGGTCAAACGCGATGATGGTCCGCGCGTGAGAGCGTCGTTGGTTGGATCAAGTTCGCGGCCTTGCACTGTCGTTGAGGACGATTGCCGAAATGTCGCGCTCAGCACAAGCCGACGCAACATCGCGTTGCAATCCCACGCATTGCGGCCAAGTTCGTCCCCGTGTTGAAACTCGCAAGCGAGCAGATCAAGAACTTCGCGCTGCGCAGGCCACGCGCCTTGCACGCCGAAGTTTTCATTCGTTTCAACAAGTCCGCGGCCGAACACTTGCGTCCACAAGCGATTGACCGCGACACGCGACGCGAGCGGATTTCGTGCATCGAACAACCATTGCGCGAGGCCGAGACGATTGCGCGTGAGAGCCGGATCAAAGGGTAAAACGGCTTCAAGCGCGCCTGGATTCACGCGTGCCGAATGATCAGGTTGGTCGTAGGCGCCGCGCGTGAGGACGAACATTTCGCTTGCGTGCGGCGAATCCTGCATGCACATGAATGACGGAATCGTGTCGAGATGCACGGCCAGCGCGCGTTCTGCAGTGCGCACATTCGCGCGTGCTTCATGTGTAGCTTTGAACATCGCGTGAGCCGCGCGATCAGCGTCAAGCGGCTCAACACCCGCCGCGAGCGCAACTTCACACGCAGTCAGCGCACTTCGCCAAGCCGCAAGTTCATCTATCGCACCGCCGCGAAACCCCGCATCTCGCGAGCGCGAGCCAAGTTCAAGCGTGTGCGTTGCGATCGGTCCGTCGAGTTCATCGCGAAGGAGTTCCGTATCGATCGCGCGCCCATTGGCATAGATCCGCAATCCTTCCGCGCGCGATGAGCCGTCGTAGGTTGCAGTGATGTGCGTCCACTCATTGAGCGCGAGCGCATCACGCATTTCAATGCTCGCCGCCGAACCAGGCCACAGATGCACCACGCTCCAACGCACGCGTCCTTCGTGCAGCAACAGTTCGATGCCCGATGTATCCGCGTCATTGGTGTAAAAACCGCACGAGTGCAGCAGCGCAGCACGCGCATTGACTTCGCTCGGACGAATCCACATCGAGCACGAAAACGCGTCGTGCCTTGAAATCCCGTCAATTCCAGCGAGCGAGAGTCCGCCGTCACCATCGAAATGCACAGCGTTGCCAACGCGTCCTGCATTGAGCGCGATGGCGCCGAGTTGCTCAGGTCGCGGTCGATCAGTGGTCGCAGGTCGCGCTACATCGATGTCGTTTGGAGTCTTGCCGTCAACAAGCGATTCAAACGAATAGCGAGCAGCAGGCGTTGGAAGTTCGATGCTGCTTGTTGCAAAGCCTGTCGCAAAGCTCGTTGCATCACGATCACTCGCCCACGCGCGTTCTGCCAACTCAAGCGCATCAGTCGCGCGCGCGACATCACTTTCTAGATCCCGCGTTCGCGCATCAAGTTGTTCCGTAGTCAATCGCACAAACGGCGGCGGCGCGCTCGTCGGCACGATGTAGGGCTTCAGTCCGTTCTCATCAATCGCGCCAAACATCGCTGCAAGCCCGTAAAACTCGCGAGTTGGAATCGGGTCGTACTTGTGATCATGACAACGCGCGCATTCAAGTGTGAGTCCAAGAAATGTCGTGCCCCATGTTGCCACGCGATCCGCGATCGCTTCCATGCGAAACTCTTCGCGAATCGATCCGCCTTCTTCCGTCATGCGATGCAATCGATTGAACGCGCTCGCGACTTTGTCTTCAATGCGCGCGTTGGGAAGCAGATCGCCTGCAGTCATCGCGGTTGCGAGCGTGTCGTAGCGCGTGTTCGTTTGAAGCGCGTTGAGCAGCCAGTCGCGCCACGGCCATGTGAAACTTTCGCCATCGGATTGATAGCCAAAGCTGTCGGCATAGCGCGCAAGATCAAGCCACGCGACGGCCGCGTGCTCAGCGGCGCGTGAGGAAGCGAGCAGTGCATCGACGCGTTTTTCATACGCGTCAACACTGGCATCGGCGATGAACGCGTCAACTTCCTCTGGCGTTGGATTGAGTCCAGTGATCGCAAGCGTCATTCGTCGCAACAGCACTTCACGCGAAGCTTCCGCTGCGGGCTTGCGCCCATCTTGCTCCAAGCGCGCTTGCACATGTCGATCAAACGCATCGCGCGCCCACGCCGCATCATTGACAACGGGCGCGTCGGCAACCGCTGGCGCAACAAACGCCCAATGCGGCTCATACTCTGCGCCCGACTCAATCCAGCGCAGCAGCAACGAGCGCTCCTCGTCGCTCAACGGCCGCTTGAGAGCAGGGGGCGGCATGATTTCTTCGGGGTCAGTGCTCGTGATGCGGCGCGCGACTTCGCTCGCGCCAACATCATGTGCAACAAGCGCACGCAATCCGCTGCCGAGTAACGCGCGAGCACCGTCCTGCGTGTCCAATCGAAGTCCAGCCTTGCGTTTCGCGCCGTCGGGACCGTGGCAGCCGAAGCAGCGATCCGACAGAATCGGGCGAACATCTCGGTTGAATTCGATATCGCGAGGCGGAGCGGACCACGCGGTGGCATTGGCGAGACTCATCACGAGCACAAGTGCTGCACGAGTTCGTCGCGCGGCGCAGAGAGTGATTTCGCGCGTGCTCACGGTTCGTCGAAGATACCTTCCGCTACACTTCTGGACTATGCCTTTAACGAAATTCGCACGCCTCGCCCTTGAGGACGGGACGGTCTTCCACGGTCGCGCCTTTGGAGGTTCACTCCGCAGCGGCGATGATGCCATTGAAGGCGCGGGCGAAGTCGTCTTCAACACCGCCATGTGCGGCTATCAAGAAGCGCTCACCGATCTCTCCTACACGGGGCAGATTTTGGTGATGACAGCGACTGAAATCGGCAATTACGGGATCGCGCCCGAAGACCTCGAGAGCGCGTCGCCGTGCGTTGCGGGTTTCGTGGTGCGCGAGCTTTCGCAGATTGTTTCGAATCAACGAGCGACGCGCGGCCTCTCGGATTGGCTTCAGGAATCGGGCATTCCTGCGATATCAGGCATCGACACGCGCGCGCTTGTGCGTCGACTTCGCCAAGGTGGCGCGATGCGCGGCGTGATTTCCACCGTGGCGCTGGCTGACGCAACCGACATGGCTCTCGTCGAGCGTGCTCGCGCGATTCCGTCAATGGCTGGCGCGAATCTTGCCGCACGAGTCTCGCCACGCTGCGCGGGAACCTACGAAGAATCTCTCGGCGAATGGGGGGCCAAAGGCGGTCGCGTCGCCGAGGTGCCGTCGCCTGGTTCCGCCCGCCGGCTCACCCCTGCTCGATTCAAGGTTGTCGCCATCGATTGTGGTGCCAAACGCAACATCTATCGCCATCTCGTCGAACGCGACTGCGAGGTTGAGTTCCTCCCGCACACCGCGACCGCCGCCGACATCCGCGCCCGTCGACCTGACGGCCTCTTTATCTCGAACGGTCCTGGAGATCCTGCGGTCGTCAAAACCGTCATCGAAACGCTGCGCGAGATCGCCGGCGAAGTGCCGACTTTCGGAATCTGCCTCGGTCACCAATTGCTCGCGCTCTCCCTCGGTGCCACGACATGGAAACTGAAGTTTGGTCATCGCGGTGCGAACCAACCCGTGCGAAATCTCCTCACTGGCCGCGTTGAAATCACCAGCCAGAACCACGGCTTCTGCGTCGACGAAGCGAGCCTGCGCGCCGCGGGTGGCGAACCAACGCACGTCCATCTCAACGACGGCACGCTCGCGGGCTTTCGCCACACAACCAAGCCGATCTTCAGCGTGCAATACCACCCTGAAGCGAGCCCAGGACCGCACGATTCGGCCTATCTCTTCGATGTCTTCATCGAGATGATGACATCTCGCAAACCGATTGGCGCGCATGAGATGGAACGCGCGCAAGCCGCGCTCGCGTCCTGAGACTCATCGACTTCCACGCAATCGACAGGATGCTCAGATCTCGTGCCTGAAGCGTGCATGTTCATGCATATTTGTTGCATGAGCCATGCATGAGCCATGCACGAGCGCGCGCGGAGTCCGGCGCATCTGTGCTTCCAAACTTCTTCGACAAGTTGCAACGATTCCTGAGCGATCACCCCATCGGCTCCTTGCATGACTTGAACATGGGGGGTACCTTGCCCGACCTGCGTGTCGGAGCCCTGAAGGCATCGATGCGAAGTTAGTTAGCACAAACAAGATGCGAATTTGATTCGACACACGAGCGAGGCTGTACGCGCGCACGCGTGCTGAGTGATCTTTGTGTTTGTTGACTCGGAGCCTGAGTCAGCGGTTTTGGCTAGAAGAAGTTGTGTGAGTTCAGGCATGAGTCGTTCAGCAGTTGGGCACCAACATTGCGTTGGTGCTTCAGGAGTACAGAATGCAGCGCAGCACGAAGATCGACGCGACTTTCATCAAGACGCGATCCCCATTGGCAGCACAGCAACTCGGTGGAGCAACGCTCAGCCGAACCTTCGCAGGACTCATCGCCGTCGCGCTCGTGGGCGCCTCGCCGTGGACCACTAGCACCTTCGCACAGGAAACTCCTCCCAGCGATCCAGCTCCTCCAGCACCAACCGCGCCCGCTGCCACGCCTGCCGTAGAACCTGCTCCTGTGCAAGAAGCACCTGCGGGTCCAACCGCCGCTGAAATCGATTCGATGCGCACCGCCGCTCGCGAAGCCATGAGCCGCAGCGATTGGAAGCAAGCGATCGACCTCTGGAGCACGCTGCAAAACGCCGCTCCTGGCGACGCTGAAGCGATGAAGGGCATGGCCCGAGCGCAAGCAGGCCTTGATCAAAGCTCGCTCATCGGCAATGTCGGCAGCGATCTCACGCTGCGTCGACAGCGCGCGCAAGTGCAAGTTGTTGCCGCCATCGCGAACTCAAGCCAATCAATGTCCGATGGCGACTACGCCACCGCCAAGCGTCAAGCGCTGGGCGCAAAGATCGGCCTCGAGCGCGAACGCGGCGTCTTCCCAGGCGCTGAGTACACCGACCTCATTGGCCAACTCGACACGCTTCTTGAGCAAATCGAAGTCGGGGAGACCACGAACACTCTCGCCAAAGCCGATGCCGCGCGCACTGAAGCCAGCAAGGCGAGCGCCGAAAAGCAGAAGGCCGAGTTTGAGACACGCCAGAAGTCAATCAACGAGCGTCTCATCCGCGTGCGTCAATTGCAGGCGGAACTTAAGTACGAAGAAGCGATTCAGGTCGTCGATGAGATCCTTTGGATCGACCCAAACAACCCTGGCGCGCAAGCACTTCGCGCAGCGCTCACCACCTCGCGGATCTATCGCGAATACACCAAGGATGAAGTGGCTCGCCAAATCGGCTACAGCAACTTCTCTGAGGAAATTCACGATCGCACCATTCCGCCGATGCCAAATCTGACGGGGCCAGGAGCGCGCTCGACCACGGGCATCCTTGAGTATCCGCAAGATTGGCCAGCGCTTTCCGACATGCGCATGCGCGATCGTGCGCAGGGATATCGCGAGAGTTCGGAGAATCGCGCCGCCATGAGTGCTATGCAAGGCGCCGTTTCGGTCAACTTCAACAACAATCAACTCGACCAAGTCTTCACCTATATGAAGCAGGTCAGTGGCGTCGATTTCTATCCTGACTGGAAGGCGCTTGAGTCCATCGGCGTTCGTCCAGAAGACACCGTCACGCTCATGCTGGACAATGTTCCTGCGGAAGTCGCGCTCAAGCGCGTCGTCGAGCAACTCGGTGACGACGGCGATCGTCCTGATTATTCAGTTGAAGACGGCGTCCTCGTCGTGAGCTCCGCGCAGCAGCTGCGCAAGAAGACCATCATGATTGTCTATGACATTCACGATCTGCTCTTCGAAGTTCCGTACTTCGACAATGCTCCTGACTTCAACCTCAGCGCTGCGCTCACGCAGGGCGGTAATCGTGGCGGTGGTGGTGGAAGCAGCGGCGGCGGTGGTGGACCTCTCGGTTCCAACAGCGGCGGCGGCGGCGGCGGCGGTTACGGTGGCGGTGGCGGCGGCGGCGGTGGTGGCGGCATCATCGGCAACAACGGCAGCGAACCAGATCGAAAAACTCGCGGCGAACTCATCGAGCAAATCGAGCAGATCATTCAAGATCAAGTCGATCCAGAAAACTGGGCTCCAGTGGGCGAAACTGGCAAGATTCAGGAGCTCAACGGCAACCTGATCATCACCAACACTGCGCGCAATCACCGTGACATCGAAGGTCTGCTCACGCAGCTTCGCGCGATCCGTGCGCTTCAGATCAACTACGAGGCGCGCGTCATCGGCGTCACGAGCGACTGGTTCGAGCAGATCGGCGTCGATCTCGATCTCTACTTCAACACCAACAACGACATGTTCAGCCAAGCTCGCGCGGCTGATCCAAACTTCAACCTGAGCGATTTCTTCTATCAAGGCGCCAGCAACAGCGGTCAATTGAAGGATCCAGTCATCTTTGGTGGGTTTGAGGCGGGTACTGATCCTGATGATCCACGAAACACGCCGGCAACCGGCGCGGCCGTGGGCATTCCGAATGGTGATGGCGGCATCGACTATGTCTTCGGACCAGTCGGTTCACCGATCCGTCGTCAACAAGGTTGGACTCCAGTGGGCTTCACGCAAGATTCGTCGGGCATCACCGACACGCTTGCGGGTGGTGCTGTTGGTGGCATCGGTCAAACGATCATCACCAGCGGTGCAGCTGCAGCCACGACTGGCTTCAGCTACATGGATGACATCCAAGTCGACTTGCTCATCAAGGCGACGCAGGCCGATCAGCGCAATGTGGTGCTCACGGCACCTCGCCTCACGCTCATGAACGGTCAGCGTTCGTTCATCACGATTGCCAAGCAGATCTCGTTCATCTCGGGTCTCACGCCAGTGGCGGGTGACGCGAGCGGTGCATTCCAACCGGAAGTCGGCGTCGTGCAAGACGGCTTCGTCCTCGATGTTGAAGGCGTGATCTCAGCTGATCGCCGCTATGTCACGATGACGGTGCAGTTTGATACCAGCACGGTCCTCGGCTTCGACCCGCAAACCGTTGGTGGCGCCGTCGGCGGCACTGGTGCGGGCGGCGGACGAGGCAGCGACTTCAGTGCGACGATTCAGTTGCCAGAAATCCAAGTGCAGTCGATTCGTACCACTGTGAGCGTTCCTGACAAGGGCACGATTCTCATGGGCGGTCAGCGTCGCTTCGCGGAAGTTGAGATTGAATCGGGTGTGCCGATCCTCTCGAAGATTCCAATCGTGAATCGCTTCTTCACCAATCGCGTTGACAGCGAAGAAGAGCTCACGGTCGTCATGCTCATGCGTCCAGAGATCGTGATTCAGAGCGAGAACGAAGATCTTCTGTTCCCGGGGCTCATGGATCAACTGAACAATATTGGCGGATGATTCGCAAGCGCAAGTTCCCAGCGGAACTCTGTAAAACACTTTCAGGCGGCGGCGTTCATTCGTCGCCGCCTGTCTTTTTATTTGGTTCGACGACATCGTGCATTGCGCCTGCTGCGCTCAGCGTTCACTCAGCCGATGCGCGATTTTCATGCGCTCTGCTATGGTGCGATCGTCCGAGTCCGCGCCTTTGGAGTTTTTGATGCCCCCGTCCTCTCACATCAGTGTCCGCAAGAATGACACGCTCATTCGGATCGACTTCATCGATCGAAATATCCTCGATGAACTCAACATCCACCAGATCGGTGAAGAGCTCATCAAGGCGATCGAGTCGGAGTTCCGACCCAAAGTGGTCATTGTCTTCAGCAATGTCGAGCACATGTCGTCCGCGGCCTTCGGCACGCTTATGAAGGTGAGTGAACGCATCAAGGGACGCGATGGGCAGTTGCGCTTATGCGAGATCCAACCGCGCATTCATGAGGCGTTTGTGATGCTGAAACTCAATCGACTCTTTGCGATCAGTGATACATACGCGACTGCTGTTGCAAGCTTCGTGTGAACGAGTTTCAAAAGAAACCATCCTGCTAAACATGAGCGAGTCTCACGAAGCCTTTCACAGCGACCACACGCTGCACGATCTGCGTAACGGTCTCGAAACCGTGCACGCGCAGACGGAAGCCGCGTTGGCGAGCTGTGGCTACGACGAAGGCGCGAAGTTTGCGATTCGCTTGGCGATTGAAGAAGCTGTCGTGAATGCATTTCGCCACGGCAACCGCTCGGATCCGAGCAAGTCAGTGCATTTCTGCTCGGAGATTACGAATGCCAGTGCGGCATTTGAAGTCGAAGATCAAGGACCAGGATTTGATCCCATGGCCGTCCCCGATCCCACCGTCGACGAAAACCTCGAGATCCCCAGCGGCCGCGGCGTGATGCTCATCAAGGCGTACATGACCGAAGTTGCGTATCTGCCGCCAGGGAACAAACTGCGGATGGTGTATCGCAAGGTCAAGGCTCAGGGCTAGGGCTAGACCTCAGGGCTAGACCTCAGGGCTCAGGGCTAGAGCTCAGGCCTACCGCCACACCGCGCTCAACGATAAACGAACGACCCCGCGGCATAACCGCGGGGTCGTTCATGTTTATAGTCGTGTTTTGAGCGCCGACTCAGTT